>DATGWU010000544.1:0-5132 GCA_035299345.1 Rhizobium sp. | reverse complement strand
CTTCTACTGCTTCCAGCATGCGGTGCGCGTCTTCGGTCCGGCGATGGCCGGCGTGACGCTCTACCTGATGCCGCCGACCTCGATCATCATGGCGGTCATCCTGCTCGGCGAGCGCTTCGAGACCTATCACGCCATTGGCATCGTGCTTGTGACGGGCGGACTGATGCTTGCCACCGCACCGGTCAGGCGCCGGCCGTGACTAAACGACGTGCGACACGGTTTTGTCGCACATTGAACGGTTTTCACCCTAAACCCTTGATTATCGATGTCCTCAACCCCAATTTCTTGGGGGAAAGGATGTTCACGCCATGAAACAAATCAACGCAAAATTTGGCATCGGGGAAGTCGTCCGCCACAAGTTCTTTCCGTTCCGGGGCGTCGTTTTTGATGTGGATCCGGAGTTTGCGAATTCGGAAGAATGGTGGAACTCGATACCGGCCGAAGTCCGGCCGAACAGGGACCAGCCCTTCTATCACCTGCTCGCGGAGAACGAGGAGACGGAATACGTCGCCTATGTTTCGGAGCAGAACCTGGAACACGACGACAGCGACATTCCGCTGCGCAATCCGCAAGTGAACCAGATTTTCGTGATGGAACAGGTGGGCCGCTACAAGCCGCGAGTCAACTTCGCCCACTAGATCATCGCCGACCGCACGGCGATACGAACGAAAAAAGGCCCGGGAGACCGGGCCTTTTCCTTTGATATTCTCTCGGCAATCAGTTGCCGGTCTTCGCCTTGTCCTGGGCGGCTTCGAGCGCCTTGCGGCTCTCGTCGGTCTTCTTCTGCATGACTTCCTGCAGGAGGCGCTGGCGCTCCTCGGCCTGCGACTGCGACATCGCCTCGCCGTCATAGGCGCCGGTGAAGCCTTCGAGCGTAATCTTGATCGGGTTCGGCGCGCGGCGGAAGTTGATCGAGGTGAAGACCACCTCGTTGCCCTTCTTGAGGCTCGCGATGACCGCGTCGGTCAGCGGCATTTCGGCCGTGCAGCGGTCGGGCAGGCAGACGGCGTAGTCGAGCTTCTGGCCCTTGCCACCGTCGATCTGCATCATGATGCCCGGCGGGATGAGGCGGGCGGTCGGAACGGTGACCTGCAGGATCTTGCGGTTGATCTTGCCTTCGACGCTGATGAGGCCGACGGCGGTCAGGAGCTGGCCGTTCTGGGCGAGCTGCTGATTCTGCACCACGCAGACATCGTTGTCCTCCTGCTTCTGGCAGGTCTTGAACCACTTCGGCGGAGCGGCATTCGGGGCGGCGCCTGCATCCTGTGCAGCCGAAACCGCGGGAACGGCAGCCGTGCCGATGGTGAGGACAAGCGCGGAAAGAACAGCCCGCGTGGCTTTGTTTGCTTTAAGCATCATACGAATTCCGTCTCCTGAAAACCAATCCCGAACCGCACTCACGGTACGGCACCGCTCGGTCGTGCTGCCAGTCACCTGTCGTTCAAATGAGGCAAATACATGACCGTGGCTACCCGGTCACACCTGTTACATCGGGCAACGGCGAATATCCAGCCCTTCTTTAGGTCTTCCTTGCGCCACGGGGCGAAATTGGCCGCCTGATGTGTTGGTTTTATGGTCTTCGTGGTAGCCTCCGCCGGCGAATCCGACATCAGCCGAAAGGAATCGACGTGCGCCGCCTTCTTCTTCCCATCCTCTTCCTGGGCTTTTCCGGCCTGGCTCAGGCCGAGCCCGTCCACGGCATCGCCATGCACGGCCAGGTGGCGTTGCCCGCGGATTATACGCACTTCCCCTACGTGAACCCCCAAGTGAAGAAGGGTGGCAAGATCTCCTACGGCGTCGTCGGGACCTTCGACAGCCTCAACCCGTTCGTCATCAAGGGCATGCGCACGACCGCACGCGGCGCGTGGGACCCGGAATACGGTAATCTCTTCTACGAGGCGCTGATGCAGCGCTCGAGCGACGAGCCGTTCTCGCTCTACGGCCTGCTCGCCGAAAGCGTGGAATGGGACGAGGAGCGCAGCTTCATCCAGTTCAACCTCAATCCGAAGGCGCACTGGCACGACGGCAAGCCGGTGACCGCCGAAGACGTGATCTTCTCCTTCAACCTGCTCGCGGAGAAGGGTCGCCCACCCTACAACAAGCGTCTCGATGTCGTCTCCAAGATGGAGCAGGTGGGCGAACGTAGCGTGCGCTTCACCTTCAACGAGAAAGCCAATCGGGAGACGCCGCTGATCCTCGCACTGTCGATGCCGATCCTGCCGAAGCACGCGGTCGATCCGGCGACGTTCGAACAGACCTCCCTTGCGGTCCCGGTCGCCTCCGGCCCCTACAAGGTCAAGTCGATCCAGCCCGGCGAAAGGATCGTCTGGCAGCGCGACCCGGACTACTGGGGCAAGGATATCCCCTCCAAGGTCGGCGTCGACAACTACGACGAGATCTCGGTCACCTACTTCCTGCAAGACAGCACGCTCTTCGAAGCCTTCAAGAAGGGCGACGTGGACGTTTATCCCGACGGCGATGCGAATCACTGGGATCGCGCCTACGATTTCCCCGCCGTGCGGAAGGGCGACGTCGTCAAGGAAGTGTTCAAGCCCGGCCTGCCCTCCGGCATGCTCGGCTTCGTCTTCAACACCCGCCGGCCGATCTTCGCCGACGTGCGGGTGCGCGAGGCGCTGTCGCTCGCCTTCGATTTCGAGTGGATGAACAAGACGCTCTACGACAACGCGTTCCAGCGCACCCAGAGCTTCTGGCAGAATTCGAAGCTCGGCGCCTACGGCAACGCCGCCGACGAGCGCGAACTGGCGCTGCTCGGGCCGGCAAAGGACAAGATCGATCCGGAAATCCTCGCCGGCACCTACACCATGCCGGTGACGGATGCGTCCGGCAGCGATCGCAAGGTGCTGCGGGAAGCGGTCGGGCTGCTCAAGGAGGCCGGCTATACGATCAACGGCGGCAAGATGGTGGACGCCTCAGGCAAGCCGCTCGCCTTCGAGGTGATGACCCAGAACCCCGGCCAGGAAAAGATGGCGGTCGCCTTCCAGCGGGCGCTGAAGATGATCGGGGTCGAGATGGCGATCCGCACCGTCGACGACGCGCAGTACCAGGCCCGATCGAACAGCTTCGACTACGACATGATCGTCAAGGCCTACACCTCGTCGCTGTCGCCGGGGGCGGAACAGGTCAACCGCTGGGGGGCGGCTTCGAAGGACGCGCAGGGAAGCTTCAACTATGCGGGTGTGGCCGATCCGGACATCGACCGGATGATCGACGCGCTGATGAATGCACGGACGCAGGAGGACTTTCAGGCGGCCGTGCGCGCCTATGACCGCCTGCTGGTCGACGGCCACTACGTCGTACCGCTCTATCACGTCGGCGAACAGTGGGTGGCGCACTGGAAGCGTATCGCCCGACCCGAGCAGGTTCCGCTCTACGGCTATCAGCTGCCGACGTGGTGGGACGCGCGGGCGCAGTGACTGTGTCCTGCCCGTTCTTGCGGCCGCTTTTCGCGGTGGTTCCCGAAAGGTAACGCCTTGAAGCGTGCGGCCCTTGGCCCTAAGTGGCGGGAAAAGATATCTTCCGCCACTTAAGATTACCGAAAGGACGCCCCATGCAGCGCATCACCATCGACATCGTCTCCGACGTCGTCTGTCCCTGGTGCTTCCTCGGAAAGGCGCGCCTCGACCTCGCGATCGCCGAGGTGCAGGACGAAATTTCCGTCGATTTGAACTGGCGTCCCTACCGTCTCAATCCCGACTATCCGCCGGAAGGCGTCGACCAGCAGGTGGAGCTTGCCCACAAGCTCGGCGGCAAGGAGAACATGGACCGCGCCCACGAGCAGCTGAAGGCTTTGGGACGCGAGGTGGGCATCGCCTTCGACTTCGACGCGATCAGGATCGGTCCGAACACGCTCGACGCCCACCGTCTGATCCACTGGGCCGGCACCGAAGACCGTGAGGCGCAACAGCGCGTCGTCTCTGCTCTGTTCAAGGCGAATTTCGAGGAAGGCCGCAATGTCGGCGACCGCGCCGTCCTGCTCGACATCGCCGGGACGGCGGGGCTCGACCGTGCGGTGATCTCGACCCTGCTCGAAGGCGACGCCGACAAGGCGCATGTGCTTTCCGAAATCGATGCGGCCCAGCAGATGGGCGTGAACGGCGTGCCCTTCTTCATCTTCGACCAGAAATATGCCGTCAGCGGTGCGCAGACGCCGGAGGTTCTCGCCAATGCACTGCGCGACATCGCGCGCCTCAAGGCCGAAGATCAGCGAAAACTGAATTGACGGCGGTCAGGAAGGGACCTATCCAGAGAGCGTCGCATCTCTCCCCGGAAGTTCCCCCTTGTCCCAAGACACCACCCTCAAAGGCGTCCTGATCGCCTTCGTCTGCTTTGTCGCCTACGCCATCAGCGACGCTTCGGTGAAGCTCGTCGACGGCCGCGTGCCGCCGCTCGAAGCGGCCTTCTTCGGTTCCTGTTTCGGGCTTCTGGCGGTCCCGTTCCTGCTGAAGCGGGGCGACCGCTGGTCCGACCTCGTGCGCACGACCAACCGGCCGCTCTGGCTCCTGCGATTCGTCTGTTCGGCGATCGGGACCGTCGGCAGCATCGTCGCCTTCACCGAACTCAGCATGGCGGAAGCCTTCAGCCTGATCTTTCTGCTGCCCTCCTTCGCCACGATCCTCTCGGTTGTCTTCCTCAAGGAGAAGGTGGGTCCGCGACGCTGGTCGGCCGTGGTCATCGGCTTCGTCGGCGTGCTGATCGTTTTGCGTCCGGGTTTCCGCGAGCTGTCATTCGGACACCTGACGGCGCTCGTCTCCGGCTTCACCGGCGCCGTTTCCATCGTCATCTACCGGGCGGTCGGCCCGGCAGAAAAGAGCGTGTCGCTCTATGGCGCGGGATTCCTCGGCAGCCTGTTGATTTCCGGGGCACTGATGGCACCGGGATTCGTCTGGCCGACGACCCATGACTTTTCGCTTCTGGCGTCCTTCGGCATCCTCGCGACGGTCGGCAACGTGCTGCTGATGGTCGCCTCCTTCTATGCCTCGGCGGCGGTGGTCGGGCCGATCCAGTACAGCCAGATGATCTGGGCGGTGCTCTTCGGCTACGTGCTCTTCGGCGACCGCCTGGACATGCCGATGCTCGCCGGCATCGTGCTGATCGTCGGCTCGGGGCTGCTG
>DATGWU010000543.1:0-14716 GCA_035299345.1 Rhizobium sp. | reverse complement strand
TGCCGCCGACAAGGGCCTGCAGGCCGGCGAGAAGATTGTCTCGGTCAACAACCAGACCGTCTCCACCGTCGACGACGTGCTGAAGGTGATCGACCAGGCGAAGAAGGACGGCCGCACCAAGGCGCTCTTCCAGGTCGAATCGCAGAACGGCAGCCGCTTCGTCGCCTTGCCGATCGACCAGGGCTGATCCGGCAGACGACCGACACCAGGGCGCCGCGCGGGACCGGCTTCGGGCCGCGCGGCGCCCTTTCCATTCAGGGAAGGGAGACCAGCATGAATTCCCCACAGCAGACAGCGCCGGGCACCGGCGAAACCGGTTGTGCGGAGGCCGTGGCCGGCGCTAATGTCCCGCGCATGAAAATACTGGTGATCGAAGACGACCTCGAGGCCGCGGCCTATATGGTCAAGGGTTTTCGCGAGGCGGGCATCGTCGCCGACCACGCGAGCGACGGCGAGAGCGGCCTCTTCATGGCAAGCGAAAACGGCTACGACGTGCTCGTCGTCGACCGGATGCTGCCGCGCCGCGACGGGCTGTCGGTGATCAGCGAGCTCAGGAAGCGCGGCGTCGAGACGCCGGTGCTGATCCTCTCCGCGCTCGGGCAGGTGGACGACCGCGTGACGGGGCTTCGTGCCGGCGGAGACGACTACCTTCCGAAACCCTACGCCTTCAGCGAGTTGCTCGCCCGCGTCGAGGTACTCGGCCGCCGCAAGGGCAAGCCGGAACAGGACATGGTCTACCGGGTCGGCGACCTCGAACTCGACCGGCTGTCCCACGAGGTCCGCCGCGGCGGCAGGGAACTGCTGCTGCAGCCGCGCGAGTTCCGCCTGCTCGAATACCTGATGAAGAATGCCGGGCAGGTGGTGACGCGGACCATGCTGCTGGAAAACGTCTGGGACTACCATTTCGACCCGCAGACCAACGTGATCGACGTGCATGTGTCGCGGCTGCGCTCGAAGATCGAGAAGGACTTCGACAAGCCGCTGCTGAAGACGGTGCGCGGCGCCGGCTACATGATCAAGGACGAAGGGTAACGCCGTCCATGTCGCGCATCGGTGTGCTCTTCAAGTCGACGGCGGTCCGGCTTTCCGCGCTCTATATCGTGCTCTTCGCGCTTTGCGCGGCCTTCCTCGTCTTCTACGTGACGGCGCTTTCCGAACGGCTGCTCAACCAGCAGACCCGCGACAGCCTGCAGCAGGAAGTGGCCGACATCGAGCGTGCCTACGGCAACGGCGGCATGAACCAGATGCTGAAGATCATGGAGCGGCGGGCTCGCCAGCCGGGCGCCAACCTCTACGTGATCGCCGGGCCGAACGGCGAGATCCTCGCCGGCAATGTCGGCTCGCTGCAGCCCGGCATCTTCGACAAGGAGGGCTGGACCGACTTTCCCTTCCTCTACGAGCGCTATTCCGAAACCGGCGACGCCAAAAAGCACATCGCCACCGCCCATGTCCTCATTCTCGACAACGGGCTGCGCGTGCTGATCGGCCGCGACCTCGGCGAGCCGGCGAAATTCCGCCTGCTCGTCCGCAAGGCGCTGATGGTGGCGCTGGCGATCATGGGGCTCGGCGCGCTGCTCATCTGGTTTGCGATCGGCCGCAACGCGCTGAAGCGGATCGACCGGATGTCGGCGGCAAGCACCAAGATCATGGCGGGCGACCTCTCCCAGCGCCTGCCGGTCGGCGGCTCTGGCGACGAGTTCGATCGCCTGTCGCAATCGCTGAACGACATGCTGGGGCGGATCGAACGGCTGAACGAGGGGCTGCGGCAGGTCTCCGACAACATCGCCCATGACCTGAAGACGCCGTTGACCCGCCTGCGCAACAAGGCGACGGATGCGCTGGCCGAGGACAATGACGGCGCAAGACGAGCCGCGCTCGAAGGCATCATCTCCGAGTCCGACCAGCTGATCCGCACCTTCAACGCGCTCCTGATGATCAGCCGTGTCGAGGCGGGATCGATCGCCGCCGAGCTCTACGAGCCGGTGGCGGAGGAGGCGGGACAGAAGCTTGCGACCGACATCGCGCCCGGCCTTTCGGCACGCGGCAACCGCGAGCTGATCGGCCAGGCGATCTCGAACCTCGTCGACAACGCCATCAAGTATGGAACCGAAAGCGACGGCGACGGCACGATCACGCTCACGGTGGCGAAAACCGGCGGCGAACTGCGCCTCTCGGTCTCCGACCACGGGCCGGGCGTTCCGGCGGAGAAGCGCGCCGACGTCGTCAAGCGCTTCATGCGGCTCGATGAAAGCCGTTCGAAGCCCGGCACCGGCCTCGGCCTGTCGCTGGTCGAGGCGATCATGGCGCTGCATGGCGGAAGGCTCGAACTCTCCGACACCGAACCGGGCAAGGAACAGCCGGGGCTGACCGCGACCATGGTCTTTCCGGGACAGAAGGCCTGAGACCCGAGGGATATGATTCCCTTTACCCCTCCGCTCCTCTAATCTGCGCCGGCAAAGGCGAGAATCGCGGATAGCGCCGCGGTCGAGGGAGGAGGCCCCATGGCTGATCAGACGAACACCTGGCTCCGCGCGGTCGCGCCGGACGTCATCCGCCCGCTCAACCAGACCGAACTCAAGGCGGCCGTCGTGGCGTTGAAGGAGATCGGCCGGCAGGAGCCGGCGGTCGCCGCGCTGATGGCGGAGGAAACGCCGCTCAAATCCTTCGTTACGGCGGCAATCAGCCTTTCGCCCTATCTGCGGGAGACCGCGACACTCAGGCCGGCGCTGCTCGCAAGTGCGGTCTCCGAGCCACTGGAGCCGCTGCTCGAAGGACTGGTGGCGGACGCCCGCAACGCCTGGAGGGGCAATGGCGACGGGGCGACGCCCTCCGAGGCGGAGGTGATGTCCAGGCTGCGGATCGCCAAGCGCAAGCTCTCCTTTCTGGTGGCGCTCGCCGACCTTTCCCGTCTCTTCGACGGCCGGCAAACGACGGGCTGGCTGACCGCCATGGCGGAAGCGGCGGTTGCGGCCGCCGTCGACCACCTGCTGCTTGCGGGCGAGGACGCCGGCAAGCTGAAGCTCGCCGACCGGTCCGCACCGTCGGCCGGCAGCGGCCTCATCGTGCTCGGCATGGGCAAGCTCGGCGCCCGTGAGCTCAACTATTCCTCCGACATCGACCTCGTCGTCTTCTTCGAGCCGCTCGCCGGCATTCTCGTCTCGCCCGAGGATGCGACCGAGACCTTCGGGCGGATGATGCGCCGGCTGGTTCGGATCATGCAGGAGCGCACCGCCGACGGCTATGTCTTCCGCACCGACCTTAGGCTTCGCCCCGACCCCGGCTCGACGCCGCTTGCCGTGCCGGTCGAGGCGGCGATCCTCTATTACGAGGGGCGCGGGCAGAACTGGGAGCGCGCCGCCTTCATCAAGGCGCGGCCGGTCGGCGGCGATCTCGCGGCCGGCGAGGGGTTCCTGCGCGAGCTGGTGCCCTTCGTCTACCGGAAATATCTCGACTATGCGGCGATCGCCGACATCCACTCGATCAAGCGGCAGATCCACGCCCACAAGGGGTTCGGCGCGATCGCCGTCAAGGGCCACAACGTCAAGCTCGGCCGCGGCGGCATCCGCGAGATCGAGTTCTTCGCCCAGACCCAGCAGCTGATCGCCGGCGGCCGGATGCCGCAACTGCGCGTCAGGGCGACCGAGGAGGCGCTGCAGGCGCTGACCGACGCCAGCTGGATCGACGACACGACCCGGGGCGAGCTCACCGAATGCTACTGGTTCCTGCGCGACATCGAGCACCGCATCCAGATGGTCTATGACGAGCAGACGCACGTGCTGCCGCAGACCGAGGCGGAGCTGAGGCGGATCGCCCTGATGGCCGGCTTTGCCGATACGGCGAGCTTCTCCGCCCGACTCGAAAGCGTGCTGAAGACGGTCGAACGGCGCTATGCCAAGCTCTTCGAGCATGAAGGAGAGTTGTCCGGCGCCCACGGCAACCTCGTCTTCACCGGCCAGCGCGACGACCCCGATACGCTGAAGACGCTTGTTGCGCTCGGCTTCGAGCGGCCGGAGGACATTTCGCGTGTC
This sequence comes from Rhizobium sp., assembly GCA_035299345.1. Taxonomy (GTDB): domain Bacteria; phylum Pseudomonadota; class Alphaproteobacteria; order Rhizobiales; family Rhizobiaceae; genus Allorhizobium. Next base: position 10,688 of record DATGWU010000543.1, on the reverse strand, counting down.
ATCCGCACCTGGCATTACGGCCGCTACCGCGCCACGCAGTCGGTCGAGGCGCGCGAGCGGCTGACGGAACTGATGCCGCAACTCTTGAAGACCTTCGGCGAGAGCCGCCGCGCCGACGAGGCGTTGCTGCGCTTCGACAATTTCCTTTCAGGGCTGCCGGCGGGCATCCAGCTCTTCTCGCTGCTCGGCAAGAACCCGGCGCTCCTCGAACTCATCGTCAACATCATGTCCTCGGCGCCGCGGCTCGCCGACATCATCGCGTCCAGGCCTCATGTCTTCGACGGCATGCTCGACCCGTCGCTGATGGTGCAGCTGCCGACCCGCGACTATCTCTCCGGCCGTCTCGAGAGCTTTCTCGCCGGCGCCCGCCATTACGAGGACCTGCTCGATAGGTTGCGCATCTTCGCCGCCGAGCACCGCTTTCTGATCGGCATCCGGCTTCTGACCGGCACGATCGGCGGCATGCAGGCGGGGCGCGCCTTCACCGACCTCGCAGCACTCATCCTGGAGGCCGCGCTCGCCGCCGTTCTGCGCGAGATCGAGGCCCATCACGGCCGCTTCCCCGGCGGCAGGGTGGCGATTGCCGGCATGGGCAAGCTCGGCAGCTTCGAACTGACGGCGGGCTCCGACATCGACCTCATCCTCCTCTACGACTACGACGACGCGGCCGCCGAATCCGACGGGCCGAAGCCGCTCGACCCGGTGCGCTATTTCACCCGGCTTACGCAGAGGCTGATCGCGGCGCTCTCGGCGCCGACGGCGGAAGGTGTGCTCTACGAGGTCGACATGCGGCTTCGCCCCTCGGGGAACAAGGGGCCGGTGGCGACGCGGCTCCGCGCCTTCGAGAAGTACCAGAAGGAGGAAGCCTGGACCTGGGAGCACATGGCGCTGACCCGCGCCCGGCCGATCTGCGGCGACGCGGAGCTGATCGCCGATGCCGAGCGGATCATCGCCGAGGTGCTGGAGCGGCCGCGCGAGGAGGCGAAGACCGCCCGTGACGTCGCCGAGATGCGCAAGCTGATCGACGATGAGAAACCGCCGCGCGACATATGGGACCTGAAGCTCATTGCCGGCGGGCTGATCGACATCGAGTTCATCGCGCAATACCTGACGCTCGTCGCGCCCGCCCGCGGCATCGCGGTGAAGGTGAACGGCCTCACCACGGAGGAGGCGCTGAAGGCGGCGGGCGGATCGCTGATGGACGTCAACGACCTCGACCTCTGCCTCGAGGCGATCAGGCTCTACAGCGAGATCTCGCAGGTGACGCGGCTCTGCATCGACGGGCCGTTCAAGCCCGACGCCGTGCCGGCGGGGCTGATCGATCTCGTCTGCCGCGCCGGCGACTGCCCCGACATCAAGACGCTGGAATCGGAGATCAAGCGGCTCTCGAAGGCGGTGCGAAAGGTGTTCCAGACGGTGGTGAAGGGGTGAGGGGCGCCGCATCGCATGGGCGCAGTCGAGGCGTCAGCGTGACGGTTCGCTCCTGTTGGGCACGGAATCAATCTCGTCTTCCAGATCATTGTCGAGGGCAATATCCGGAGTTGGAGCGAGCATGCGGCCGTGGCGGATCGAAATGATGTCGATCCGTGCCCCGTCGTAGATGTAGTCGAGGAGATAGTTTCCGACCACCAGCGTAAGGCTGCCGGCGATCTGGAGGCCATGCATCTGGTTTCCGGCTTCGGGGAACTCCCGCAACATGCGCGTGGCAGCTTTCATCGACGCCGAGAAGTTCCGCGCTGCAGCGGGATTGCGCAGTCGCAGCCATTCCGCTTCCTCGCGGAGATATCGAGCGGCATCTCTGGCGAGCCGGACAGGGATCATGCGACCTTGCCGGCGATAATCCGGTCCATGTCGGCGATCACGTCGTCCATGTCTTCGGACTCACCGGCGGCGATTTGATCGCGACCTCTCACGGCCGCCAGAATATCCGCGCCCTCGTTCAGGAGGTAGGTCCTGAGTGCCCGGACGATGATGTAGCTTCGAGACCGGTCCGTCGCGTCGGCGATGGATTGGATATCCGACAGGACATCGCCCGGAACCCGGAGAGTCACGGACTCGGATGAGGACTTCTGTGGCATCTGCCTCTCCTTATCTTACGGCAAGACATCATAAGACAATGTAAGACGAATACCCTCCTTGCGCAACCGGCCCGCGCTGGCCTATGGCAAGCGGGACGGCGCGGGCGCCGGGAGATGGAAACCACCATGAAGCGGCAACGCACGAAGAAGCAACCGGCCGAAGACGGCACTGAAGGCCGGGATACGTTCTTCTGGTGGGAGGACGATGTGCTGGTCGTCAACATTCTCGGCAAGCCGGCCGCCAGCCGCGATGCGATCGGCAAGCCCAAGGGGCGGCAATTGCAGGTATCGGTGACGGAAGCGCCGCGGTTCGGGCGGGCGACGGACCACATGGTACGCTTCCTTGCCGGCGAATTCGGCGTCGCGCCGCACGCGATTACGGTGGTCTTCGGGCGCTTCAACGTCAACAAGCAGCTCCGGATCAAGGCGCCGGCGAAACTGCCGGGCGTCTTTCGGTAGCCGCGTCGCGATCGCTGCCGAGGCGCTCGCACCTTCGCCGGTCTGCGACAGCGAATGCTGCATCCGTTCTATCATTTTCCGCTGCGCCGTGGCAGAAACGCGGTGACCCTCAACCCCGGTGCACCATGAACAAGACGGTTGCGACTTTCATCGGCTTCATCGCCATCCTGACCTGGGCCTTCCTGGCGCTGCTCTCGAAGGCGGCGGGGCCTGTTCCGCCGTTCCAGCTCGCGGCGATGGCCTTCTTCCTCGGCGGCATGGTGGGTGTCGCAAGCTGGCCGTTCCGGCCGCAGGCGATTCGCGCGCTCGCGCAGCCGTGGCCGGTCTGGGCGGTCGGGGTCGCCGGCATCTGCATCTATCATTGCGCCTATTTCTTCGCGATCCAGTCGGCACCGGCGATCGAGGTCAGCCTGATCGCCTATCTCTGGCCGCTGCTGATCGTCGTCTTCGCCTCCTTCCTGCCGGGCGAGCGGCTGCGGCGCCATCACATTATCGGCGTGCTGCTCGGCCTTGCCGGCGCGGTCGCCATCATCACCAAGGGCGGCGAGGTCGGCCTTGCCGGCGGCCTCATGCCGGGGCACCTGATCGCGCTCTTCTGCGCCTTCGTCTGGTCGGGCTATTCGGTGCTGTCGCGCCGCTTCGGCGCCGTCCCCGTCGACATGGTCGCCGGCTACTGCCTGATCACCGCGGTCGTCACCTTTCTCCTGCATCTCGGCCTCGAGGAAACCGTCTGGCCGCAGACGACGTCAGCCTGGACGGCGATCGCCATCCTCGGCCTGGTGCCGCTCGGCCTCGGCTTCTACGTCTGGGACTGGGGCTGCAAGCACGGTGACATCATGGTGCTCGGCGCGCTTTCCTATGCCGCGCCGCTGCTTTCGGTGCTGGCGCTCCTCGCCTTCGGCTACGGCGAGTTCCACTGGTCGGTCGCGCTCGCCTGCGCGCTGATCGTCGCGGGTGCGCTGATTGCGGCGAAGGACATCGTCTTCAGGCGCCGTCCGAAAGCCGCGGAGACCGTGCCCGCGACGGGGGCGTGAGGCAGCTCACCCTTCGTCCTGGTCTTCCGCCTGCTCGGGCAGGCGCAGCTGCAGCATCGAGGCGCGCGCGTCGGCGAAGTCGAGCAGCCGTACCTCGATATTGGCGTTGACCGAGCCGTCCTCGAATTCTCCGTTCAGCATCCGCTTGCCGGCCGGCAGGCCGGTCAACTGCTCGATCGCCTCGTCGACGCTGGCGACCGCGTGGATATGGAAGCGCCCGGCCGCCACCGCCTCGACGACGTCGGTGCGCAGCATCAGGTGCGTGACGTTGGACTGCGGGATGATCACCCCTTGTCGCCCGGTGAGGCCGACCTCGCGGCAGAGGTTGAAGAAGCCTTCGATCTTCTCGTTGATGCCGCCGATCGCCTGCACCTCGCCCATCTGGTTCACCGAACCGGTGACCGCGAAGGATTGCGAGATCGGCACGTCGGCCAGCGCCGACAAGAGCGCGCAGAGTTCGGCGAGCGAGGCGCTGTCACCCTCGACCCCGCCGTAGCTCTGCTCGAAGACGAGGCTCGCCCAGAGTGAAAGCGGCGTATCCGGCACGTAGCGCGTGGCAAGGAAGCTCGAAAGGATGAGGACCGCCTTGGAGTGGATCGGCCCGCCGAGCCGCGCTTCGCGCTCGATGTCGACGACGCGGCCCGTGCCCATGCGCACGCGGGCGGTGATGCGCACCGGCGCACCAAAGCGCTCCTCGCCGAGTTCGCTGACGGTGAGCCCGTTCACCTGCCCGATGACACTGCCCTGGGTGGAGATCTGGACGATGCCGCGCACGGTCGCTTCCCTGAGCCGGTCCCGCGTCAGGCTGCGGCGGCGCTCGGCGGCCTCGATGGCCGCCCCGACATGTTCGGCGGTGACGGCGGTGGAGCCGGCCTTTCCGGCCCTGTGGTCGGCTTCGAGCAGAATGTCCCAGATCTCGCCCATCCGAAGCGACAGCTTCTGCTGGTCCTCGGCGGCACGGGTCGCGGCATCGACGAGGCTCGCCACGCCGTCGCGCGAGACCGGGCGCAGCCGCTCGCGCGCCACGACGGTGGCGACGAGGCGCGCAAAGAGGCCGACCGAGTCGGCGCTGCGGTTCATGTCGTCGCCGAACTCGGCGGCGACGCGGAAATACTGCCCGAAATCCGGATCGAATTCCGAAAGGATCAGGTGGAGCAGGCGGTCGCCGACGAGGACGACGCGCACCTTGAGTGGGATGGGTTCCGGTTCCAGCGTCGTCGTGGCGATGAGGCCGAGCCGCTCCGCCGCGGTGATGACGTGCACGGCCTTCGTCTCCAGGCAGCGTTTGAGTGCGTCCCAGGCGAAGGGTTCGGTGAGCACGCGACGTGCGTCGAGGATCAGAAAGCCGCCGTTCGCGCGGTGCAGCGCCCCCGGCTTGATCTGGGTGAAATCGGTGACGAGGGCGCCCTGCATCGGGATATAGTCGATCTGCCCGGTGAGATTGGCGAGCGTCGGCAGCGTTTCGATGACAACCGGCGCGCCGGTGACGTTCTCGGCCTGGGTGACCATGACGTTGACCGCGTAGCGGTGAAAGCGGGGATCCTCGCGAAGGGCGGCAAGCTCGGCGGGGAAGGGGTCGTTGGCCTTGCCGCGTTCCAGCGACAGGAAGAGGTCGGCATGGGCGATCAGGTCGGCTCTCAGTGCCTCGAAGTGGGCGGCGAGCGCCGGAATGCTCTCGAAGCCGCGTATCGCCAGCGTGAGCGCAGCATCGACCGCCACCTTCGCCATTTCCTCGTTGAGACGGCTGATCGCGCTGCGCTGCTCCCGCTCGAGCTCAGGCAGCGACATCAGGAAGTCCTCGAGTTCCTGTTCTGTGGCGGCGACATCCTCCTGCAGCTTGTTGCGCTCTTCCTCGGGCAGGCGGGCCAGCACTTCGGCCTTCTGGATCTCGCCACCGTGCATGGCGGCCAGCGAAAAGCCCATCGGCGTGCGCAGGATCGCGACGTTGCGGCTCTCGGCGGCCTTGCGCAATTCCTCGAAGGCGGTTTCGTGGCGTGCGCCGAACTCCTGCTCCAGCGCCATGCGGCGGTTCTGGTATTCTTCCGAGACGAGGAGCGAGGGGATCTGGGTGGCGAGATCCTCGACCAGGGCGGTCATCGCCGCGCGCAGCCGCGGGCCTTCGCCGCGCGGCAGCTCGATGGCGAGCGGGCGGTCGGGATCACTGAAATTCTGGACGTAGACCCAGTCGGACGGCACCGGCCGGCCGGCCGCTTCCTCGGCGAGGATCTTCAGCACGGTCGAGTGCCGGCCGCTCCCTTCCGGCCCGTGGACATAGAGGTTGAAGCGGTGGTGCTCCATCTGCGCCGCGAGACGGATCGCCTCGACGGCGCGGTCCTGTCCGATCAGGGCGTCGAGCGGCTCGAGCGTGGCGGTGGTCTCGAACGGCAGCGATGCCGGGTCACAGGCAGCGCGCAACTGGTGGGCGGCGAGGGTCGTGGCGGTCATGGGCGGACATGCTCCGGGAAGGGTGCCGGAACAGCACCCACGACAAGACTTTGCATTGATATTAGGCGGTTATTCGGGAGAAATGCAAAGCTGTTTTAGGCTTGTCTGAAGAGATAGACGTTCCCCGTCATCCGCCGTTGACGAGTTGCAGGACGAGCTGGTGCACCGCGCCGCCGTCGTTCATCTCCACCTCGTCGAAATCGCGGCTCTTCCGGCGTTCCGTCTGCGAGATCTCGCCGAGGACCGGCTGCATCTTCTCGCGGATCTTGCGGCAGCCGGGATCGTTCTCGACGGCGAGGCCGATCGTCGCCTTCTCGATCTCTCTCACCAGCTCCCGGATATAGGTGCCGTGCACCTTCTCGTGCGCCGTGACCCCTTCGACGAAGCGTTGCCAGTTGCCGCGGACCGGCTCCTCGAGCGGCCCGGTGGCCTTCGGCAGCACGGTGGTGATGACGAGCTTCGGTCTTGCCGAGGCAAGCACGCAGGCCGTGCCGCGCTGCTGGTAGTCACGCTGCCAGGTGAGACGGAAGCTGGTATGGGCGATCGAGCGCACCTTGCCGGCAAGCAGCGGCCCGCGCGCGCCGATCGAGGCGTAGAGTTCCGGACCGGTGCGGCCGCTGACCGAATAGGTCTCGACCTTTTCGATCACCTGACCTTCGGCGCTCGCCATGCCGGCGGAAAGGAAAAGGGCGAGAACAGTCGGGAAGATGGAGCGCACGCGGAACCTTGCCTTGCTGTTTCGGACTTCGGGGAGGTTAGAGTTATCCGGAATTGTGGCAAATGCCCACCAGCGATCGCTTTCGGCCAGTCTTTTCGCAGTTCGACGAAGGGTCGAAATGGGGCCCCGGCAGCGGACCGTCCGCTCTTGTCGCATGGGCCACAGAAGCGGGCATCACCTATTCGAACTGCAACTACAGGGACAGTCCCCGCCGCGGCGGGACACACTGCGTCAGATCTCAGTTCGCTCGGTAAGCTCCGGCGCATCTTCGATGTCGACACCGAGATATCTGACGGTGTTTTCAGTGGTGGTTTCGCCGTTCTCTGCTGCCTACGTGCAGGGCATCAGACATACCGGGGGTGGCCGAGAAGGGTTGAAAGCTCAAGGCGATCGCTCAGCCCGGCGGCCGCCACATGTTGAGCGACCGTGGCGCGCTCGGCTTCCGTTGTAGTTGAGCCCAGCACGATACGCTCAATCAGAGTGGGAAGATCGACGTCGACAAAGATGCCGTGTTCGGGAACGCGGACGCCAAATTCCTCGGCCATTCGAACAGAGATTGCAAGCCGATATTCCCGCTCCCATTCAAAGGCCTTGTGCTTGAAAAAGAACCTATCGAGCATGGCGAGGCGACGCATGCGAACTCGGGTCAAGTCGACATATTGGACTGGACCACCCCAGAGGTCTTCGACACCATATTCCGGTTTGAGACGGAACGGTTTGAAGGCGGCGCGCATGCGATCGGGCGTCGTGCAGATCGCGATGCCCTTGTGCTCCCCGGCGTAGAGCTTCCACATCGCGTCGCTCTCATAGTCGGCACGGTGCCAGCAGCTTATCTTAGTTAACCGTTTGAGTTGGAAGAAGGCGTGCTCCACGCTTTCCATTTCTGCATAGCGCGGATCAGGCGGCGGCACATTTAATTGAACGGCGACAGCGCCTTCGAACGGATCGATGAACTGATTGGCCGATGCAAAATAGAGCCGACTCTCTGCGAGCGTTGAAAGGAAGCGCTCGAAACGGAAATATTTCCATAACGTCTCGTTACCCTCGGCGGCGGTGTCGCCAATGTTACGCACTATAATCTCCCAGTTTGAGAAAAGCTTTCCGAAGGCCCTATTCTCGAGGTGGTCGCCGGCAAGATGCATAGAGCGCGCGCAAGGCTCCACTCCTAGATTGAACATTTCCTGTCATCGGCGTCTCGGCTATCGTCCCGCCGCATCAACTAGCTGACATCGGATTTGTTCGGCCTCGAGCTCGGTACATAACCGCCGCTCGAAGGCGGCCTCGTCCTCGTTACCATACGAGAAGATTGGGATGTGCCGTTCATGCGTCTGTACCAGAGTGATGCAAGGCCTCTCAGTCACCGCTACCCGGTGGATCACACCTGCCTCAAGCCGATATGTGGCGCCAGTAGTCGTCTCGAACGACGCGATCGGAAGCAACCGCCCCCGTCTTCCCGAAGGCGATAGGATCGAAGCCTTCCCGTCGTAGGTAACCGCGAATTCAACCTCGGGGCCGTCTTCCGTTTCTTCGAAGCTGAATAGTTCGCTGCGCATGCGCCCGGCGGCCACGAAGGATACGATATCGAATGAGTGCTGATGACGGTCGTTCTCTGGCCGGTTCGGCCCACCGGGAAGCCAGACGTGGACGCGCTGCGCCCGCCCTTCGCCGAGGCTGTCCTGAAGGTAAAAGAAGCCCAATGGGTGCAGGCGGAACTCGCGAACCCGGTCCGCCGCCTCGATCAGCGCCTTCATCCGTACCGGTGTGGACGCGTCGTGATCAGGCGCGCCACCTCCTGCTGGACAGCGTCGACGTTGTGGACCTTGATCCCGAACGCGTTGAGGGTCCGCGCGTCGCAGCTCTTCTCTTCGAGCTTTAGGCCCGCGAATGCTTCTTCGTTCCAAGCAACCGCGCGGGACACGGCGCGCTCGTTGGCAACCGTGCTCCGGAACATGTCCCAGAACTCAGAGCCGTATTCGAAATAGAGCGCAGACTTCTTCTTATCGTCCTGCGTCAGGATCGCACCGTTGTCGGAAAGGTCGACCCGGAAGGCTGGAAGGAACCGCGACAAATGGACCTTGATCTCCAGGTGCTTGTTATTGGAGGCCATGATCGCGCAGGTCATACAGGTCGCCAGAACGTTCGGCAGGAGCGGGTTTTCGCCCGGCTCCTCGCCGAGCGACTTCATAATGTCTCTGTACGATTTAACCAGGCGCTCATCGTCGGGATCGGGCAGAAGGACGTCTACAGCGATGTTACGCTTGTTTTCGCGAGCCTGCCTGTCCAGCTCCAGCACAGGATATGCGCGGAAGAACGATCCGGATCTGCCCCAAAACATGTAGTGCCGAACATCCTGCGGAAGCGCTCGCATGCGTTCCCCGATGTCCTGCGGCCTGGTGACGTTCACTTCGCGAACCGCCGTGTTCGCTCCGATGAAGTAAACGTAAAGCGAATAGAAGGCGAGGATTATCAACGAGCCAGCAACGATTTCGACGAGAACCGCGACTACAATCTCCTTCGCGATGGGCCAAGTGAAGTTCACTTCGGCGACCCAAAGAAGCAGTATGCATACCGCGATCAGGACACTGAAACCGCCGAAGAACCTTTTCCTTGCGTAGCTCGACGTCAGGTCATCGAAAAAGTCCACTGCGGTAATCTTTGATGCTCTCAATGCGTTGTTCCTCCCGCCCCGGTTGAACACTAACCGCTTCGCCGCGTTTTGCAATGGCTTCTCCTTCTCTCCACTCGACCGGGACAATTGAATCGTGTCGATAGAATAGGCGGTCCCACGCCGAACCCTAGGACGAAGCCTGCGGCCGCTGCTTCGGGGACACCGATAACAATTAGCCGGAAAAGCGTCCGCCCAATCAGCACCCCACCAAGTCCGGGTAGCCGGAAAAACTCATCTCGGCCCATAGCGACGACGAGCGCAAAAGGTCTGCTTTCGGTGTCCGCGGAGACAGCGTCAACGTCCGAAATGACAGCGCATAGCCGCCAATTCCGCGCCAGCGCCGCGCCCGCATTGCTGCCAAATGTCGGCGTTCTCGCGCGGCCTTTTCAACGGCGCGATGCGGGGATGCCGTCACGCCGTGCGCGTGGCCTGCCGGATGATGCAGTCGGGGATTTTGACCGAAACCACGGTGCCGCAGCCTTCGCGGGAGCGGATGCCGAGCCGGCCGCCGTGCAGCGAGACGAGCGAGCGCGAGATCGCGAGCCCGAGGCCGGAGCCGCCCTTGCTCTTGGCATACTGGCTCTGCACCTGTTCGAAGGGCTGGCCGATCTTCGAGAGCGCGGTCTTCGGGATGCCGATACCGGTATCGGCGATGGTGAGCATCACGGCGCCGTTTATCTTGCGGGCGCGCAGCGCGATCTTGCCGCCGTCATTGGTGAATTTCACCGCGTTCGACAGGATGTTGAGCAGGATCTGCTTCATTGCGCGGCGGTCGGCTTCGACGGTGAGGCCGGTCGAGACGCGCTGCTCGACATGGATGTTGCGCTGCTGGGCGGGGATCGCCGTCAGGCGGAGGCTCTCCTCGATGAGCGGCGCGAGGTCGATCGTTTCGCAGCGGATGCGCATCTGGCCCGCCTCGATCTTCGACATGTCGAGGATGTCGTTGATGACGTTGAGGAGATGCTTGCCGCTCTCGTGGATGTCCTTGGCGTATTCGGAGTATTTCGGTGAACCGATCGGGCCGAACATGCCGGTGAGCAGGATTTCGGAAAAGCCGAGGATGGCGTTGAGCGGCGTGCGGAGCTCGTGGCTCATGTTGGCGAGGAATTCCGACTTCGCCTTGTTGGCCGCCTCGGCGCGGTCCTTCTCGGCCTGGTAGTTGGCGTTGGCGACCGAAAGCTCGGCCTTCTGCCGCTCGAGCTTGCGCTGCGAGGAGGAGAGGTCGCCGATGGTCGCCATCAGCCGGCGTTCCTGCTCGCGCAGCCGCTCCTGGTGACGCTTCAGGA
>DATGWU010000542.1:0-10651 GCA_035299345.1 Rhizobium sp. | reverse complement strand
CGGCGCGGGTCTGCCACAAATCGCCCGCTTGGCGGGCGAGGCGAAATCCTATGCCGAGCGGCTTTTTCAATATCCGGTCGTCGGCGCCCTCGATCCTGCGTCCGCCCGACAAGCAGTCGAGAAACCGATCAACGACGAGGGTGCATCGATTACGCCCGATGCGCTCCAGACGATCGTCGAACGCACCAAGGGCTACCCGTTCTTTCTCCAGGAATGGGGCTCCACCGTCTGGAACACAGCTGAGGGTCCTGAAATCTCCTTTGTTGATGCCGACCGCTCTTATGCGGAAACGCTTGCGTTGCTGGACGATGGGTTCTTCAGGGTGCGGATCGATCGCCTGACCAAAGCGGAGATCCAGTTCGTGAGAACCATGGCGCAGTTGGGTGATGGACCCTATGCGATGGCCGATATCGCGCAAGCGATGGGGCGCACGCAAAACTCCTTGGGACCGACGCGGGCGAACATCATCTCCAAAGGCATGATCTACAGCAGCAATCACGGATATCTGGATTTCAGCGTTCCGCTGTTTGCAGAGTTTATGCGGCGGCAAGCATAGGCTAGCGGTATCCTGATTTCCTCCATACCAACCAGAAACCCCGCCGAATTTCTCCGGCGGGGTCCTCAACTCCCTCAAACCTCAAGCGCTGAACCGCGTTCTCAGAACTCCACGGCCCGGTCGCCATCCTCGTCCTGGATGCGGGTCGGCAAACCAATCCTGTTCAGGAGGTTGATGAAGGGCTTCGGCGGCAGTTCTTCCACGTTCGCCATCTGCTTCATGTCCCATTCGCCGGTGGCGACGAGCATGGCGGCGGCAACCGGGGGCACGCCGGCGGTGTAGCTGATGCCCTGGGAGCCCACTTCGTTGTAGGCCTCCTTGTGATCGGCGACGTTGTAGAGGAAGACGGTCTTTTCCTTGCCATCCTTGAAGCCCTTCACATAGTCGCCGATACAGGTCTTGCCTTCATAGTTCGGGGCGAGCGAGGCCGGGTCCGGCAGGCAGGCCTTGACCACCTTGAGCGGCACCACTTCGGACCCGTCGGCGAGCTTGACCGGCTGTTCGGAGAGGAGGCCGATCGACTTCAGCACGGTGAAGACGTTGATGTAGTGGTCGCCGAAGCCCATCCAGAAGCGGACGTCGGCGCCGTCCATGTTCTTCGCCAGCGAGTGCACTTCGTCATGGCCGCAGAGATAGGCGCGGCGGGTGCCGACGACCGGCAGGTCGTAGTCCTTGCCGATCTCGAACATCTTGTTGACCTTCCATTCGCCGCCCTGCCAGGAATAGACGACGCCGGTGAACTCGCGAAAATTGATTTCCGGATCGAAGTTGGTGGCGAAATACTTGCCGTGGCTGCCGGCATTGATGTCGACGATGTCGACGTCAGTCACCTTGTCGAGATACTCGTCCTTGGCAAGTCGCGCATAGGCGTTGACGACGCCCGGGTCGAAGCCGGCGCCGAGGATGGCGGTGATGCCCTTTTCCTTGCACTCGTCAGCGCGCTTCCACTCGTAGTTCCCGTACCACGGCGGCGTCTCGCAGATCTTGTTCGGCTCTTCGTGGATCGCGGTGTCGATATAGGCGGCACCCGTGTCCATGCAGGCGCGCAGCACCGACATGTTGAGGAAGGCGGTGCCGACATTGATGACGATTTCGGACCTGGTCGACTTGATGAGCGCCTTGGTGGCTTCGATATCGAGCGCGTCGAGCGCATGGGCTTCTAAGACGCCGGGCTCTTTCATCGCCTTCTTTTCGTGAACCGAGGCGATGATCGCGTCACACTTCGCCTTCGTGCGCGAGGCGATGTGGATGTCGCCGAGCACGTCGTTGTTCTGCGCGCATTTGTGCGCCACGACCTGTGCGACGCCGCCGGCGCCGACGATGAGTACGTTCTTTCTCATGATGGGGACAAACTCCTTATATCCAATCGTCAGAGGCCGTCCTGATCCTGGTCAGGAGAGGCTTTGTTCGTAATCCGCATAGGAAAATTCGCGGACCGTTCTGATGCTGCCATCCAGTTCCCGGATGGCGATTGCCGGCATTTTCACGCCGTTAAACCAGTTTTTCTTGACCATCGTGTAACCGGCTGCGTCCTGGATCGAGATCCGGTCACCGACCTTCAGTTCGTTCGGGAAATCGAACTCGCCGAAGATATCGCCGGCGAGGCACGACTTGCCGCAGACCATGTACCGATGTGGTCCCTGGTTGGGGGAGACCTTCGCGCTTTCACGATAGATCAGAAGATCCAGCATGTGCGCTTCGATGGACGAATCCACCACGACAAGGTCCTTGCCGTTGTAGAGCTTGTCGAGCACGGTGACTTCCAGCGTGGTCGATTTAGTGATGGAGGCTTCTCCGGGTTCCAGATAGACCTGGACACCGTACTCGCCGGAAAAGCGCTTCAGCCGTTCGGCGAAACGGTCGATCGGATAGTCCTCGCCGGTGAAATGGATGCCGCCACCGAGGCTCACCCATTCGGCCTTCTTCAGGAGCGGGCCGAATTTTTCTTCGATGTCGCCGAGCATGCTGTCGAACAGGTCGAAATCCTTGTTCTCGCAGTTGTTGTGGATCATGAAGCCGGAGATGAGGTCCATGACTGGCTCGACCTTGGCGAGATCCCATTCGCCGAGGCGGGAGAACGGGCGGGCGGGATCAGCGAGATCGAAAGAGGAGGAAGAAACGCCGGGATTGAGGCGAAGCCCGCGGATTATGCCGGCGGACTGCTTCTCGAAGCGCTGCAACTGGCCGATCGTGTTGAAGATGATCTTGTCGGCATGGGAGACGACTTCGTCGATCTCGTAATCGGCATAGGCGACGGAATAGGCATGCGTCTCCTTGCCGAAGCGCTCGTGGCCGAGGCGCACCTCGTTCAGCGAAGACGAGGTCGTGCCGTCCATGTAGTCGCGCATGAAGTCGAAGACGCCCCAGGTCGCGAAGCACTTGAGCGCCAGAAGAGCCTTCGCACCGGATGTCTCGCGCAGATACGCAATCTTCTCCATGTTGCGGAGGAGTTTCGTCTTGTCGATCAGGTAGTACGGAGTCTGGATCAAGGTTTGCCACGCCCCTCTGCTGAAAACGGGTGCGGCTTTTCCAAACCATAATCCCACCGCCACGCCTGTGGCGTCCTGCGGGACGTCCGATCCGCCGCTCAAGCGGGGGTCCTAGGGAATTTGGGGCAAATAGGCAACCCGAGTCCGGCATATCGGGCGTTTTTGGCGCGATCGGGAGATGGTTCACCGTGACGACGACTGGCGGTGCCGTCACGGTGAACCGCAGGCGGGGGCATTCCGATCTCTCGAAATGCCTCCTCGCCGGCAAAAGGGGAGGCAGACGCTATCGCAGGGTCTTGCCGGTCTGAGCGTCGAAGAGGTGCAGTCTGTCCGTTCGGGGCGAGACGGTGATCGCCTCTCCCGGACCGAAGTCGTAGCGTTCCGTCAGGACCGAAACGAGTTCGCTCTCGCCGTAGCGCAGGAACACCATGGTTTCGTGACCAGTCGGCTCCGTCACGACGATCGTCGACTTGAGACCAGTGTCGCCGAGCGACAGGTGTTCCGGCCGGACGCCGAGCTGAACCGCCTGACCGTCGGTGGCTTTCGGCGCAAAGCCGAGCGCGATCTCGTCGCCCGTCTCGGTCACGAACAGATTGCCGTCGGCCTTGTACGTGCCCCGGATGAGATTCATCGAGGGCGAGCCGATGAAGGTCGCGACGAACGTGTTGTTGGGTCGGTCGTAAAGCTCGAGCGGCGAACCGATCTGCTCGACGTTGCCGCCCTGCATGACGACGATCTTGTCGGCCATCGTCATTGCCTCGACCTGGTCGTGGGTGACGTAGATGGTCGTTGTCTTCAGGCGCTGGTGCAGTTCCTTGATTTCCTTGCGCATCTGAACGCGCAGCTTGGCATCGAGGTTCGACAGGGGCTCGTCGAACAGGAAGACCTGCGGCGAGCGGACGATGGCTCGGCCCATCGCCACGCGCTGACGCTGGCCGCCGGAGAGCTGGCGCGGATAGCGGTCGAGATAGGGGACGAGGTCCAGCGTTTCGGCGGCCGTCTGCAAGCGCTGCTTGATGACGTCGGCGGGTTGCTTTTGCAGGCGAAGCGCAAAGACCATGTTTTCGGCGACGGTCTTGTGCGGGTAGAGCGCATAGCTCTGGAACACCATCGCAATGTCACGATCCTTCGGCGGCAGATTGTTCACCACCTTTCCGCCGATCGAGATCGTGCCGCTGGTAATACCCTCGAGCCCTGCCACCATGCGCAGGAGCGTCGACTTTCCGCATCCGGACGGGCCGACGAGAACGACAAATTCTCCGTCGGCTATATCGACATCTATGCCGTGAAGCACGTTGAGGGCGCCATAGACTTTCCGAACGCCGGATATGTTCACTTCCGCCATTTTTCTCCTCCTGCCGCACATCCGGCCCGACGGCCACGAACATGTTCGGCGCTCCATTTCTGCCGAAAGACCGGGCGTGAATGCGCGCGGGACTGCTCTCCGCATCGCCGCCCGAAAGCCTTCGGCACCTCCTCCATGAAACGTTTCATTTTCTGTTGACTTTTTCCTCCGGGAGTCTGATGTTCGACATCGAGGCTGAGAGGAGCGGCTTCACCCGAAATATGAAACGTTTCATTTCTTGCTTAGCAGATACTTTTGTCCGTGGCTAGCGGCAAAAGGCGGCCCTGCAAGAACCCCCTCATCGACGGGGCGAGACGTCTAACGGATATGTGGAGGAGAACACACAAATGAAAGTCGAAATCTATGATGCGCTGATGAAGCGCCAGGCCAGCCGTCGCGACATCCTGCGCGGCACGGCGAGTGCGGCCGCCCTGCTCGGCGTTTCGAGCGTGATGGGCGGCATCCCGGGTATGGCGTTTGCCGCGGACGATCTGCGCGCGCAGCTCTTGCAGATCCCCGGCGTCGGCAAGGGTTCGCCGACGGACGCGGACTGGCAGAAGGTCGGCGAGCTCTGCCTCGGTCCGACCAAGGCGAACGTCGCGGAGGGCGAATTCGCCGGCGTCGAACTGACCTTTATGGGCCTCAACAACCAGAACCTGCACAACTTCCTGTTCCGCGGCTTCCTGAAGCCCTGGGAAGCCTATACGGGTGCGAAGATCAACTGGATCGACCTCGCGCAGGCCGATTACAACGCTCGCCTGCAGCAGTCTATAGCGACCGGCACCGTCGATTTCGACATCATGGAAATGGGTGCGCCGTTCGAAGGCGATACGGCAGGCCGCGGTCTTCTGGACGAAATGCCGGACTGGGTCGCCGCACAGATCCAGGCCGACGACCTCGTCGGCTATCTGAAGCCGCCGGTCGGTACCTGGGATGGCAAGACCTACCGCGTCACCATCGACGGCGACTGCCACACCTTCGCCTACCGCAAGGACTATTTCGGCGAGGGTTCGATCAGCGGCATGGCAAATCCGCCGAAGACCTGGCAGGAGGTCAATGCCGCCACGAAGGCGCTCGTCGGCAAGACCGATCCGCTGACCGGGCTGCCCGCCTACGGCTATCTCGACCCGCTGAAGGGCTGGGGCGGCTTCGGCTTCTACTTCATCGAGAACCGCGCAACGGCTTACGCGAAATATCCGGGCGATCCGGCCTGGCTGTTCGATCCGGAGAACATGAAGCCGCTGGTCAATAATCCGGCGTGGGTGCAGGCCATCCAGGACGTGATGGATCTGATCGCCGCCAATGTCTATCCGGCCGACCAGATCAACGCCGACCCGGGCACCACCGCCTTCTCGCAGTTCCTCGCAGGCACCGGCTCGATGCTGATGTGGTGGGGTGACGTCGGTTCCAGCGCCCGCACCTCAGACACGTCCGTCGTCGGCGATGTTGTCGGCTTCGGCATCAATCGCGGTTCCGACCGCGTCTACAATCGCAAGGCCGGCGCGTGGGAAGACAAGTACAACGAAGCGCCGAACATGGCCTATCTCGGCTGGGGCATCTATGTCACCAAGCGGGTCACCGGCGACGAGAAGAAGCGCAAGGCCGCGTGGTCTGCCGCAGCCCATCTCGGCGGCAAGGACATCTCGCTGTGGACCTCGGCCTATCCGTCGGGCTTCCAGCCCTACCGTCAGTCCCACTTCAACTATGACGAATGGGCGGCTGCCGGTTACGACCGGGCCTATGTCGAGGATTACCTCGGCTCCAACGCGGACAGCTACAACCATCCGAATGCGGCGATCGAGCCGCGTATTCCCGGCATCTTCCAGTACTACTCCGTCGCGGAAGACGAGCTCGCGAAGGGCTTTGCCGGCCAATACAAGTCGGCCCAGGAGACTGCGGATGCGATTGCCGCTGCCTGGGAAAAGATCACCGACCAGATCGGACGCGAAAGCCAGTTGAAGCTCTACCGGGCGAGCCTCGGGCTTTGATCGATTGAACCTGCCGGCCGGCGGAGGTCTTTCCGCCGGCCGGCATTCGTCGGAACGAGGAAATCGATGTCTATGGTCGACGGCGATCTGCTGCACACGGTGGAGACGGACTCCATTTCGCAAGGCCGGAAGTTCTGGGGCAAGGCGGCTCTCTGGGCGAGTGTCCTGTGGCTTCTCACGGCGTTTTGTCTGCAAGCCGCGCATGATCTCGGCTGGACGAGCCTGGGCTTCGAGAACTGGCGCCCGGTTCTCTATGCGTATTTCATCTGGGCGGGCGTTCTCTGCGTCACCCGGGTGGTGATTCACGGCGAGGCCGGCAAGAAAGCGCTGTTCGTGCTGCCCGCGGCACTCTTCGTCATCTCCATGGTGGTGTTCCCGCTTCTCTTTGCGGTGTGGATCGGCTTTTCCGACTGGAACCTCGCCTCGCCGACGGGGCGGCGCTTCAACGGGCTCGACAACCTGCGGCGGATGATTTCCGATCCGTTCTACATCAACGCGCTCATCAACATGATCTATTACTGCCTGGCGATCGTGGTGGAGTATGCGATCGCGTTCGGGCTGGCGCTGCTGCTCAACCAGAATATCGTCGCGCGAAAATTCTGGCGGGTTACGTTTCTGGTGCCGCTGATGCTGTCGCCGGTTGCCGTGAGCTGGATGGTCGGCAAGTCGATGCTCGAAACCCGCTTCGGTCCGATCGCCCGCTTCGCCCGCTGGCTCGGCTGGGAAAATCCGTCCTTCTTCGGAGATCCCCTGACAGCGAGGCTCTCCATCATGATCATGGACGCCTGGACCTTCGTTCCGTTCATGATGGTCATGCTGCTCGCCGGGCTGCAGGCGCTTCCGAAGGAAGTTCTGGAGGCCGCGGAAGTGGACGGCGCGACGACGTGGCAGCGCTTCTGGAAGGTGATCTTCCCGCTGATGCTGCCGGTTTCGATCACCGCCGTCATGATCCGCATCATCTTCAAGCTGAAGCTTGCCGACATCATCATCACGGTCACGACCGGGGGGCCGGGCGGTGCGACCGATTCCGTGACGAGCTTCATCTATCGTGAATATCGCGACCGCTCGAATGTCGGTTACGGCACCCTGCTGGCGCTCGCCTATCTGGTCATCATCGTGATCGGAATGACGCTGCTGATGAAGATTGCCGACCGTGTCGTGCAACGTATGACGGGAAGGCTGTGATGGTTTCTGTTGATCTGGACAAATTCGATCGCCGCCAGCGCATGCGCTGGTGGGCCATGCGCTTCGTCGTCTATGGCCTGCTCACGATCTGGGCGGTCATTTGCATCTTCCCGGTGTTCTGGACGGTTACGACGTCGCTGAAGATTGCCGCCGACGTGATGCGCGGCAATCTTGTTCCGCTCCTCGATTTTCAGCCGTCCTGGCTCGGCTGGCGTTCGCTCGGGCTTTCTCCCGACACGATTTTCGAGACCTCCACGGTGCGCGCCGAATTCATGCGCCGGTTCTGGAACAGCGTGATCATATCGGGGACCTCGTCGACGCTGGCGGTCTTCCTCGGAACACTCGCGGCTTACGGCCTCAGCCGGTTCAGCTACAAATTCGGCTATATGCGGAACTCCGACATCTCCTTCTTCTTCCTGTCGCAGCTCATCATGCCGCCGGTCGTGCTCGCGCTGCCGTTTCTCGTCCTCTACAAGCAGCTTGCACTTCTCGACACTTATCTCGGCATGATCGCGGTCTATACGCTCATGGTTCTGCCGATCGTGGTCTGGATCATGCGCGACCAGTTCGCCACGATACCCGTGGAGCTTGAGGAGGCCGCGCTGGTCGACGGTCTTTCGATCTGGGGAGCTTTCTCCCGCATCATCGTGCCGCTGGTCCTGCCGGGGATGATCGCCGCCTTCATCCTGGCGCTGATCCTGTGCTGGAACGAGTACTTCTTCGCCGCCCTGCTGACGTCCACCAACACGAACACGCTACCGGTGATGATCGCCAGCCAGACCGGCAGCCAGGGCATCAATTGGTGGTCGATGGCGGCCCTTTCCACTGCCGGCATCCTTCCGCTGGTTTTCGTCGGTGTCTTGCTTGAAAAGCACATCATCGCAGGTATGACTGCCGGGGCCGTCAAGTAAGAGCGGGAGCTGGCATGCGAAAGACGCCCACGGTCAAGGATGTTGCTGTCGAGGCAGGCGTTTCGGTGGGGACGGTCTCGCGCGTGATCGCGGGGGAGGCGGCGGTAAGGCCGGCTCTCCGGGAGAAGGTCAACGAGGCGATCACCAAACTGGGCTACCGCCCCAACGTGACCGCGCGCGCCTTGCGCACCAGCAAGACCGACGTGATCGGCCTCGTCGTTCCGGACATCACCAATCCGTTCTTCGCGCAGCTCGCCGCGAGCGTCGAGCGTGCCGCCCTGGAAGCCGGTCATATGGTGATGCTGGCGAGTTCGCACGAGGATCTGGAGGCCGAACAGAGCCACATCCTGGCATTCCTCGACCGTTCGGTGCGCGGGGTCATCGTCGTTGCGTCGAACGGCAATTCGGAACTCAAGATCGATGCGCCGGTTCCGATCATATCGCTCGACCGTCGCTTCGGCTCATACCCGCTGGTCTCGACCGACCACGCGCAGGCGGCGTCCCTGGTCGTCGACCACCTCTACGAGTTGGGACACCGCCGGATCGCCTATATTGCCGGTCCGCCTGAAACCGAGGCCGGACGAATGCGCCAGAAAGGCTTCGTGACACGAGTTCAGCAGTTGAGCGAGGCCGGCGAGAAGATCGAACTCGAAATCGTCACGGGGCGGTTCGACTACGAATCCGGCGAACGGGCCGCACGCGGATTGCTGGCGCGGGAGCCGGGCGACCGGCCGACGGCAATAGCGGCCGCCAGCGACCAGCAGGCCATCGGCGCGCTGCGCGCTGCCCGAGACTTCAAGGTCGACCTGCCCGACGAATTATCGGTGACCGGTTTCGACGACATCACGCTCGCCAGACTCGTCGTGCCGCGCCTGACGACCGTTCGCCAGCCGACCGAGCGACTGGCGGCACGCGCCGTCGAGCGTCTCCTGGATCAGAATTCTTCGCACGAGGACGAAATGGTCGAGGGCTCGCTGATCGTTCGCAGATCGACGGGGCCTGCGCCGGGACGCGGGCCGAGCCTCGCCTGAAGGACACGATGAAAACCCGATAACCGAATAAAATGAGGGACGAAGGACATGTTGAAAGGCATCAGAGCCGAACTGAACGGCGCCATTCTCGAAGCACTGAGCACCATGGGACACGGCGACTACCTGGTGGTCGCGGACGCGAATTTCCCCTCCGATGCGATTGCCCGGCAAACCCGCATCGGCAAGCTCCTGACGATGGACAACATTCCTGCACCGCGGGCGATCGACGCGATCCTGTCGGTCTTTCCGCTGGACACGCCGATTCAGCCTTCGGTCGGCCGCATGGAAGTGATAGGCAAGCCCGACGAGATCCCCGGGGTCCAGGCTGAGGTACAGGCCATCGTCGACCGGGTTGAGGGTCGCCCGTCTCCGATGTACGGCGTCGAGCGGATGGCGTTTTACGAGGTGGCGAAGAAAGCTTACTGCGTGATCGCCACGGGCGAGCTGCGTTTCTATGGGTGTTTCCTGCTGACGAAGGGCGTCATCCCGGCCGAGGATGTCGTCAGATGAGTGCGCGCCGCGGCATCGTCATTCTCGGGATTTTCGCCGCCGACACGGCCTACAAGGCAAAGCGCCTGCCGCGGATCGCCGAAACGATCATGGGGTCCGGCTTTGCACTCGGCCCGGGTGGCAAAGGCTCCAACCAGTCGATCGCCGCCGCGATGGCCGGCGGGGCAGTGACCTTCATCTCGCGTGTCGGCAAGGATCCGTTCGGCGCGATGGCCCTGTCGGCCTACGAGGCCGCGGGGATCAAGGCGAACGTCATTCAGATGGACGACGTGCCGACGGGTGCGGCCTTCATCTTCGTCAACGAGGAGAACGGCGACAACGCCATCATCGTTGCCGCCGGGGCCGCGGGTCTGATCAGTATCGAAGACGTCGACGCCAACCGGGAAGAGATCGAGAATGCGGCGATCTTCATGACCCAACTCGAGCAACCGATCGAAGCGGCCATCCATGGCCTTACGATCGCGAGGGCGGCCGGCGTGACGACGATCCTCAATCCTGCGCCCGCCCGGGCTCTTCCCGATGAAATCTACCCCTTGTGCGACTTCTTTGCGCCGAACGAGGTGGAAGCGGCCGAGATCGTCGGTCATCCCGTCGAGACGGACGAGCAGGCCCGCGCCGCAGGAGATCTCCTGCTTG
>DATGWU010000541.1:0-3530 GCA_035299345.1 Rhizobium sp. | reverse complement strand
GCCTTTGACAAAGGGTTCGATCAGCGCGGCCAGCCGCTGTGGCTGCTCTACGCAGGGGATGTGACCACATCCTTCGATGATTTCGAAGCGGGCACCAGGGATCATATCCGCCATGCCGCGGACAAGATCGGGCGGGGTGGACCCGTCCCGATCGCCGACGACGCAGAGCGTCGGAACGGTGATCGTCGGAGGGATTGCGGAAAGGTCCATATCGCGGATCACCTCACAAGTGCCGATATAGGCTGCCGCCGACTGTCGCTCCAACATCAGGCGATAGCCGGCGAGATCCGCCCGTCGCTCCTCATGGAAGGAACTCGTGAACCAACGCTCGATGATACCGTCACTGACACCGGCGAGACCGTTCTTGCGGATCGCGTCGATCCGACTGTCCCAAGTCTCCGCAGTACCAATCTTCGGTGCGGTGTCGCAGAGCACCAGCTTGCGCACCAAATCCGGTCGTTTGCGCCAGAGACCCTGCACAACCATTCCGCCAACCGAAAGGCCACAGAACACGGCTTTGTCGACGCCGACATGGTCTACGAGCCCGACAAGGTCGTCGACGAGATCTTCCATTGTAAATTCGGCTGTGCCGAAGCCGGTAAGCCCGTGACCACGGGAATCGTAGAGGAGCACCGACATGTCGTCGCCCAGCTCATCAAAGAGCGGCAGCCAGATGCGGAAGTCCGTCCCCAGCGAGTTCGAAAAGACAATCATATGCCTGGCGCCGGGATCGCCGATGAATTCGTGGTGAACCGTAATTCCATTGATCGTGGCAAAGGCCATGGTTTTCTCCTCTGATTGCGAAGGTAGCTAATGGTTTTTGTTCGGTAAAATGATATTTTGGCCAAATTCCATAACCAGATCGGCATGTTTCATGGACGCAAGGATCAAGTTTCGTCACCTGCAAACCTTCCTCGAAGTGGCCCGTCAACGCAGTGTCGGCAAGGCTGCAGACGCCCTTGCGATCACACAGCCGGCGGTGACGCGTACCGTCCGCGAGCTCGAGGACATCCTTGGAGTGCCCCTCTTCGAGCGTGAAGGCCGTGGGATCCGTATTTCCCATTTCGGCGAGATCTTCCTGAAGCATGCCGGTGAGAGCCTTGCCGCCGTGCAACGCGGGATGGACTCCGTGGCACAGGCCCTCAAGTCGGAAGGCCCCCCTGTTCGGATCGGAACTCTGCCGACGGCGTCGGCCACCTTTATGCCGGGGGCCGTGGCACAGTTCCTCGCAAGCGGCACCGGCAGTCAGGTGACGATCGCCTCAGGCGAGAATAGAGCACTTCTCGGATCTCTGCGGCTCGGTGAGCTCGACCTGGTGGTCGGCCGGCTGGCGGCGCCGGAGGTCATGACGGGCCTCTTCTTCGAACCGCTCTACACGGAGGAAGTCGTACTGGTCGTGCGCGCTTCGCATCCATTGCTTGCCCGGCGCAATTTCACCCTCAACGCGCTCGCGAACTTCGTCGTCCTGATGCCACCGTCCGGAGCGGTCATCCGCCCATTCGTCGACCGACTCTTCCTCACCAACGGCATCCCGGAGCTGCCGCGCACGATCGAAACGGTATCCGACTCCTTCGGTCGCGCGTTCGTCGCACGCAATGATGCCGTCTGGATCATCTCGCGCGGTGTCGTCGCAGACGAACTTTCCGGTGGACGGCTGGTTGCCCTCGATATCGACACGAGCGAAACACGGGGTGCCGTCGGGCTGACCACGCGCGACGGCATCGAGCCGAGTGCATCGCTCTCGTTGATGATGCAGGCGATTCGCGACCACGTGTCAGCCCAACAGGGGCACTTCTAGGCCGCTCAGTGCGCCTCGTCCCAGTTGGTCGCGGCGCGGGCATCAACCTTCAGCGGCACCCTCATGGAGATCGCCGGCATGGCCGCCTGCTCCATTACGGAAACGATCACCGGCAGTGCGTCGCCGACGGCCCCTTCCTCGACCTCGAAGATCAGTTCGTCATGCACCTGCAACAGCATGCGCACTCTCTCGTCAAAACCTGCACCCGCGAGCGCTGGCTCGACCTTGACCATGGCACGGCGGATGATATCGGCGGCCGATCCCTGGATAGGCGCGTTGATCGCGGCGCGCTCATTGAACGCACGAACCTGGGGATTGGACGATTTGATTTCCGGGTAATGCGCGCGGCGGCCAAAGATGGTCTCCACGTAACCGTTCTCGCGAGCAAAGGCTTTCGTCGACTCCATGTAGTCTCGGATACCGGGGAAGCGTTCGAAGTACTTCTTGATGTATTCACCGGCCTCCGAACGCTCGATGCCGAGCTGGTTGGCAAGGCCAAATGCTGAAATGCCGTAGATGATCCCGAAGTTGATCGCCTTGGCGCGCCGGCGCACCTCGGCCGGCATGCCTTCGACGGAAACACCGAACATTTCCGAAGCGGTCATCGCATGGATGTCGATGCCGTCGGCAAAGGCCTGACGCAGTTGCGGAATATCGGCGACGTGGGCAAGCACCCGAAGCTCGATCTGGCTGTAGTCGGCCGAAACGAGCCGATGACCAGGCGTCGAGATGAAGGCCGTGCGGATCTTGCGGCCTTCCGCGGTCCGGACCGGAATGTTCTGCAGATTGGGCTCCGACGACGAAAGCCGGCCAGTGGTGGTCGAGGCGAGCGAATAGCATGTATGCACACGCTTCGTCTGCGGATGCACATAGCCTGGCAGCGCATCCGTATAGGTAGACTTGAGCTTGGTCAGCTGGCGCCAGTCGACGATCTTGCGCGGCAGTTCGACGCCGGCTGCGGCCAGGTCTTCCAGGACCTGCGCGGAGGTCGACCACTGCCCGGTTTTGGTCTTCGACCCGCCCGGCAATCCCATCTTGCCGAACAGGATGTCACCGAGCTGTTTGGGCGAGCCGACGTTGAAGCGTTCGCCGGCAAGTTCATAAATCTCGGATTCGAATGCCGCCGCCTTCTGGGCAAGTTCGCCGGAGAGGCGGGAGAGGATCTGGCGATCGACGGTAATGCCGCGCTCTTCCATCCGGACAAGGACCGGGATAAGCGGCCGCTCCAGCCGCTCGTAGACCTTTGTGAGACCGTCCGCGGCAAGCCGCGGCTTCAGCACCATCCAAAGCCGCAAGGTGACATCCGCATCCTCCGCCGCATAGGCAGTCGCCTTATCGATATCGATCAGGTCGAAAGTGACCGATGATTTTCCGGAGCCGGCGACATCCTTGTAGGCAATCGGCGTATGGCCGAGCCAACGCTCGGACAGTGCGTCCATTCCGTGGTTGCCGCGGCCCGCTTCCAGGACATAGGAGATCAGCATCGTATCGTCGAAGCTTTCGATAACGATGCCGTGCCGCTTCATCAGCAGGTAGTCGTATTTGAGGTTTTGGCCGACCTTCAGGACCGATGGGTCCTCCAATAACGTCTTGAGGGCTGTGAGCGCCGCGTCTGCCGGAATCTGGCCGTCGGCATGACCTCCGCCCAGCAGATCACCGACACCTGTCTTGTGGGCAAGCGGCACATAGGCCGCACGAATTTCGGTTGTGCCGGCCGAGTGCGTGTTGTCCG
>DATGWU010000540.1:0-4214 GCA_035299345.1 Rhizobium sp. | reverse complement strand
CTCGATGTCGTCCCCATTGCCGACGGCAAGCCCCTGGAAACGAAAGCGGAGATCGGCCCCGAACGACCGGGCATGCCGATAGCCGCAAGCTGCAGCGAGGCGGGAGCAGTAGCTGGCAACGGTCTCGCGAGCATCGAAATCGATGATTTCAAACAGTCTGGTCATTGGGGGCGTACTCCATATTTGGTGGCGTTCTTGCCCTTGATTTTCAACTTGTTCTCTTCCCATGAGCGATCGTCGTCGCGCAGCAGAGCGGTGGTCGGGTCCAACTCCTGCCAGTTGGCTGCGGTGAAGACGTTCTTGCTAGGCCTGCATCCCGAGAACGACGCGTAGGTCTTGACGAAATCGTCGAGCAGCACATGCTCGCGGCCGGCCAGCATCGCCAGCTCCACTGCTGCCCGGATCATCTGCACTACGGAGCCGAACTCCGCATCGCACGCGTGCACCAGCCTTTTCAGGAAATCTCTCTCCTTGTTGGTCGCTCCCGCTTCCTCTTGGTTCTCCTCTGCCTCGAGATCGATCCTGAGTTCCATGCCTGCGTGTTCGAGGACGATCGTCTTCAGGATGCTCTCGACGAGTTCCGTGTTCCCATCGGCGTCGACCGTATCGAACGGGATCACGGTGCGGCGGTTGTAGAGTTGCTTTCGAGCGAGGAAGCTCGCGAGCGGAGGAACGCCGACCAGGATCAGACGTACGGGCCAGTCCGCCATCTGCGTAAGGTTCTTGAACGCGTCGCCGATGACGGTCGCCTCCCGGACGGTGGCAGACTCGATCGCGTGCTGGGCTTCGTCGATGACGACCCACATGACCTTGTGGACTTTCAGCAGACGGCGGAAGAGGAGCCACGCTTCGTTCTCTCGGATACGGTCCGGCGGCGTGTGCCCGAGGGCCTCGAGGCCCGCGATGGCGAGCAGGCGAGGCGTACAGGGGGAGGGCGCTTCGATGAAGATGACGGGATGAACCTTTACGCTGTCCTCATCGACGTACGCTGCCATCGCCTTGAGGCTCTGGATATGTTTCACGATCGCGGTCGTTTTCCCCGCACCGGAGCGCCCGCAAATCGCCACAATGCGCCGCTTGTCGGGCTTGCCTGTGATCGGGGTCGTTACGCTGGCGACAGAGGCCATCAGTGCGTCCTTGAGCAGCTTGTCGCGGTCCAGGGGAATGTACTCGTTGTAGAGTTGCGCGACGCGGTCGGCCACGGAAAGTCGGCTGGCACCGACCAGATCGCGTACGCGGTCGATGGCTGCCTTGCTCCGCTTCGCCTCATGGTCTTCCAATTGGGTCACGATGTCCTCCTTACTCGTCATCGAAAATGTCATTGCTGATGCGGCGGATGACGGTGGCTTCGTCGTCATCATCATCACCATTCTGCGTCTTCGCCTCCTGCGGCGGCGGAGGTGGAAGGGCGGTTCCCAGCGGCGGACGGCCTCCGGTTTCGGCCTCCTCGCGGATGACCTTGGCGCTTCGGGTCCTGGCGTAAACGATCGGGGCGATGCGAAGGGCCGCGAACAGCTCGTTGGAAGGGCGCCATTCGCCTTCGGGAACGGGCTCGCCCTTGACGTCGATGAGATCGAACTCGCGATCCATCTTCCGCTCGAAGCGCTGATAGTCCTCGTCCGTCAGGACAGGATTCACTAGGCCGGCTTCGAGTCGGGCCATCTCGGCCTGCTGCTTCAGCCAGGCGAAGGTGTCGACGAGGATCTGACGCGATGCCTTGGCGTTCTCGCTATTGAACAGCTTCAGCCGTTCGACGGTCGCAAGCCACCGCCAGATGCTCACGCCCGCGAGTTCACGATGGACACAGGGAACTTCAATCCATCCGTTTTCCGTGAGGACCGAGACGGCATCCAGATTATGATTGTTCACGCGCCCCAGGACCGGTGTCTTCTTGGACTTACGCCGGATCTGCTGCAGCTCCTTGCTCTGGAAGTAGAGACCCGCGACGCGAAGGCCCTTCTTGGAGATGACGCGCTTCACGTAGGTGCCGAAGAGGTGAGACCTCAGCGCTCCGGTCGGACCCGGCTGCACACCGTGGTCGCGTGCAAGTTCGAGCCAGCGGTTGAGAGGGGTCGCGCCGTTCAGGCCCTCATGGGGTGCATTGTGATAGCCATCCACGGCCCAGCGGATCAGGCATTCTGCAATCTGATCCGCTACTGAAGCGGCGTGAGCTTCGGAATCATAGTCGCCCTTCTCGGCGATGGAGCCCCAGGTGCGGCCGTCGAAGTAGTTGAACATCTGGTGAGAGCATGTCTGGAACCAGCGCTCGATGTAGCCACGCATGGAAGCCTGGCCGGCGGGAGGAAGAAAGATGTCGTAGCCCATGTCGTTGACGGCAATGCGGTAGGGGCGATGAGCGAAGTACACTGCGCTGTCGACCGCAATCGTTTCCCCGGTCCCGTGCTGCATCCATGGCGACTGGCAGCCGAGGCGGCGGGCGATGTCCGTCTTGTCGCGCGTCGACATTTCCAGAGCCGTCATCGCCGACTTCAGCGACGGCGGCTCCGCGCTGACGTGCAGGGCGATGATGCAGCGGGTGGCGACGCAGATCATGGCGGTGATCCACAATCGGATCCGCTTGATCCTCTTCCGCTCAGCCTTGGAGAGCGTCTGCCAGATGCCGATCTTCACCAGCAGGGTCTGGAGATCGATCTCGTGGTCGTCGCACTCGATACGCTCGAGAGCGCGGACAACGTCGATGCCGCCATGTTCGGGCTGCCACTCTTTACGCGCGGTTTCTCGGCCGTCCCGGCCGAGTTCACGCCACATCTCCGGAAGCGCATTGTATCGATTGCGCAGCGTGTCCTCGCAGGGGATCCGTAGCTGATCCGCAGGCGCGCGCAACTTGTTCGCGGCCTCCATCAGTCCGACCATACCCCTGTGGATCTCGGCAAGATCGGGCTTGGTGGTCGAGCACGCAGCGCGCACGGCGTCGTTCAGATACTGGAATTCGTCCGGGGCGAAATACTCGGGGCGCTCGGTTCGGTAGTTGTTCTTCAAGCACAGGGGATCAAACTCGTTCTCCTCCATGGCGAGGATCCAACCCTTCACCGACGAAGGACACGGCTCGTACAGATCAACCCGGGCCCTTGTCTTGGCGTTTACCCGGCCCGTCTTGGTTGGCTTCCTGTTGGCGAATGCGGCCCCGGACGTGATCCGCAATTCGCGCCAAGCCCGCGCCATGATCGGGATGACGCGAAGCAGGGATTCACGGGATTTGCTGACGGAAGGCGGGAGCGGAAGACCTTTGATGCGTGCCAGCCTCCGCTCCTCCCTATTCTGTGCCTTCAGCTCAAGAAATTTCCGGACGAAGTACTCCCTCTCGCGGATTTCCTCCTGGTCCTTGTCGGCAAGCACGCTAAGGCTGGACGTTCCCTTGAGGCGAACCTTGGCCTTGTTCTCGGAATAATAGCGGAACTCGACGGTCATCGGGTTGGCTTCGCGGTTCAGCCGCTCATTGAGGTCCGCCTGGGTGAAGGTGATGGTTGCGTTTGTCTCGTCCATGCGGCGGAGCGCCGCGCCGTTGCGGTCGCAGTGGAGGACGTTGTACTCGATGCCCATGTCCTTGACGCGGGCGCCTTCGGGGAGCTTGACGAACGGGAGCGAGGCTGGGGCGTGCTGCAGGGCAAGCGCAGTTCGGATATGATCCTGCATGGAAGTCTCCTAGTGATTGTGGTTGAAGCGGACGAAGGGGGCGTCGACGAGCCTGAGGTCGGGCCGGACCGGAACGAGGACTTCGTCGTGGATCAGGCACCAGACGGCATTCTCCGCCGCAGCCCGCTGCTCGAAACTCGCCGTCAGAGTCGTTAGGGAAACGGTTCCCTGGAACTTGGACGCGAAATCCCGGAGTCTTTCGTTGTCGTCCGCGATCGAAGAATTCAGGGCGCGGAGCACGCTCTTTCCATTCCATCCGCGCGCATCAGTGATTTCCTTCTCGGTGAGGATCGTGGCCTCGTCGGCGAAACCCTCCAACGTGCCGAGGTTGATGCTGGCGATGGTTTCGGGAAGACCGTCTTTTTCCAGAAGCCAAGATGGCCGGACGGCGACCACGATGCGGTTTCGGGAGGACTGAATCGTGGTCCGGTAATCGATCGTGTGCCTCTTCTCGCCGTCTCCGCACATGACAGGAATGGCCGATGGCTGGTCCTCGACGAGGGAGATGTGGCGAGACGCGCACAGCATGTATGCGAGGTTCATTTCGTATGTGCTACTGT
>DATGWU010000539.1:0-14744 GCA_035299345.1 Rhizobium sp. | reverse complement strand
ACCAGGGACAGGCAGCTCAGCCACCTGCAAAAAGTTCAGGAGACCCGCGTCGCCCGCGAGCGGACGAAGGCCGACAAACTCGAGGAAAAGATGAAGGAGGCGATGGAGGGCGAGAGCCGCCATGCGGACGACAACGCCGTCTACGATCTTCTCGAAATGGCCGTTGCGCTTCAGCACACCAGCCTCCAGCAAGCTTAGGATGTGAAAATCGTCGGACCTGAGACCCAGAAGGAAGACGACGTGGCTATATCTCCTCCCAGCGATCTCGTCCTTGACGTGATCAAGGCGGCGGACCCCGGTGATCTGGTGGCCGCACGCGACAAACTGAGAGCCAACAGCGCAGCCAACGACGCTGCGGTGATGACCGCCAGCAATGCCGGCTTCGCCTCGATGATCGGCCTCGCCGAGAGCGCCGCCTCCAAGGCCGGGCTCGGCAACGTGACCGAGATGCCGAATGATCAGAAGGTGCCCGAGACTTACCGGAAGTTCGAAGCCAGCATTCTCTCGACCTTCATCCAGGACATGATGCCCTCCGATAGCGAAGCCGTCTACGGCGAGGGCGCCGCTGGCGACTTCTGGAAGAGCATGATGGCCGAACAGGTCGCCGATGCCGTGTCCAAGCGCGGTGGAATCGGAATTGCAGAGCAGATCTATTCGCAGATGGTCGAGCGCTCGCGCGGTGTCGCCCCGAAACTCGCGACGAATGAGACCGACCGCAACATGGCGTTCAACATGGTCACCGAGTTCCAGCGGCAGACTCTGTTGTCTCCCAAAACGGATGCCGACAACGGCAACACTGCAAGCTGATTACAGCCCGCGAAGAGGTGGATGATAATGGAAGTATTCAACAACGACTATCGTATCAGGACGGTGCTCGGTCGCCTCGAAATGATAATCGACAACGAGAACCAGCGCATCGGGAGCGATCCGGACTTCGACTTCAAGGTTTCGAACGCGCAGAAGAGCCGTTGCCTCTACGAGCTGACCATGTTGTTCCGCGACACCGATACGCGCGCGATTGCGACGACCTATATTGAGCAACTGCACGGCCTGAAGGCGAAGCTTCACCTAAACGCTCGTCGCGTCGAGGCGCATATGCGCGCGGTTCGTTCCGTCACCGAGCTTCTGAAGACTGCGGCGAAGAACGCGGATGACGACGGCACGTACTCGCAGGAGCAATTCCTCGCTCGTGAACGGCAATGATTAGGCTCCTTCTCGTCGGCATCTGGATCTGCATTCTCACGCTTGGCGGCGTCTATGCGGCTGTCACGCTGGGCAACCAACCCCCGGAGCCTGCGGATGCGGCGGCGAAGCCTGCCACTGAACTGGTGAGCGGGGAGACGCTGAGCTTGCCGATCGTCACGGACGGGGCCGTCACCGGCTATTTCCTTGCACGAGTTTCGGTGACGGTGGATCGTGACAAGGCCAAGGCGAATCACGTGCCGATGACGACCTACGTGACCGACGAGCTTTTCACCCTTCTTGTCGGGAACAAGATGATAGACATCCCAAATGTCGGAAAGTTCGACGTGGCGGCGCTGCGCACCAAGATCAAAGACGGGATCAACGCCCGCACGGGTGACGCTCTGATTACCGACGTGATGGTCGAACAGCTGGACTTTCTCTCCAAGGACGACCTGAACTCCGGCGAAACCGGCAAACCGTCGTCCTCCTTCAAGATCATCGAGGGGGAAAAACCCGCGGATGCCAGACCGATGGAAACCTCCCACTGATAGTCCGGAGGCGCTCGGCGTCGAGCAGACACGAGGCCGTGCGTTGTCTGCTCCTAAGAGACGGCGTCACGGGCGTTGCGCGATGGCCCTGCACAAGCTTGGTCCGGTAGCGTGAGACAGGCCTTTCCCAGGCCGTCAGTTGCCGCAGGAAGGACTGCTCACGCCAATGCTCGAAACTTTCGTCGCCTGTCATGTCGATAACGTTCGCCCGGACCTGGATTACTGCGTGCCCATTCAGACCGGGGCCATCAGCAAGTCTCATTGGGACCACTACCTGCACGATGACAGCGGCGACAACATCTCTGCCAAGAACCGCTATTTCGGCGAGCACACCGGCCTCTACTGGGTCTGGAAGAATACCACCGGTGAGCATGTCGGCTGGTGTCACTACCGCCGCTACTTTTCGCCGATGCTGTTTCCGGACGCTCTCTATCAAGTGGACACGCCACTTGAGGCGGCGCAAACCATTCTCAATCTGGACCGGCAGGGGGTGCTCTTCAATTACGAGATGGGCTTCTGCGATATCATTCTGCCCCGCCGCGTCGGCCTCGCGGCGAACATGGCCGCTCACTACTGCCATTATCACCGCCGGCAGGACTGGGAGGCGATGATCCAAGCGCTGCACGAATTCTATCCCGGCGAGGCGGTACAGGCGCAGACTTATTTCAATACCAGCAATGCCCTGCATCCCTTCTGCATGTTCATGGCGAGCCGCTCGACTTTCAACGCCTTCTGCGAATGGCTCTTCCCTTTCCTGTTCTTCCTGGAAGGGCGCGTCGTTCCGGACGAAGACGATTATCAGTGCCGCGTCTTTTCCTACCTCGCGGAGCGACTGTTCAACTGGTGGGTCATTTCCCGGCGCCTGCGCGTGGTCTACCGTCCGGTGCTGGTCGTGGCCTGAGCGCCGCCGGCATCCGGAAATTCGGCGACCATGGCGTGATCAGAACGGGCTCTTGAACTCCGCCAACGGCACAAAGGTCCGGTCACGCTCCGAAAGCAAAGGAGCGGCGTGGGGCCAGGCAAAGCCGAAGCTCGACCACAGGATGCCGCTGTCCGATGCCGGGTCATAGACGCTGGTGACGTTGTAGACCGTCATGGCGTCCTCCGTCAGTGACAGGAAGCCGTGTGCGCATCCCTCGGGGATGTAGAGCATCGTGCTGGCGTCGGCATCGAGTTCGATATCGAAGTGGCGGCCGAAGCTCGCACTGTCGCGGCGCAGATCGACAACGCAGTCGTGGATACGGCCCGAACAGCAGTAGACAAGCTTCGCATGTTGGGCCGGCGGGAGTTGAAAGTGCATGCCTCGCAGCACGCCTTTCGCCGAAACGGAATAGTAGCTTTCGACGAAGTCCGTGCGTAGTCCCTGTTCCTCGAAGAACCCGGCATGGAAGGTCTTGACGAAACGGCCGCGCGGATCTCCCCGAACGACCGGCTTCAGCACCATGACCCCAGCAAGCGATGTCTTGATTACGTCAAACACCAGGAGCTCCTTCGAGCGTCAGCCGCAGACCCTCATCCAGCGACACCTGTGCCTGCCACCCCGGCAGGACCGGTCCGCGCCATGGCTCCATGACCTCCCGCGCGCGATAGGGGCGCTCGCCCCAGCGGATTTCGGGAGCCTTGCCGCACGCCCGTGCGAACCGCGCCACGAACTCCCGAAGCGTCACGCATTCCGGCCCGGGCAGTGCGTAGAGGTGCCCCTCGCCAGGTGCCAGCAAGGCGACCTCGGCAGCGGCCTGCTGGAAGCCCGTGACCACGTCAGAAATGAAAAGCGGACAAATCTTCTGAGCGCCGGCAGACATGGCCAGGGGCTCGCCGGATGCGGCGAACCGTTTGAGCAGCGCCATCAGCTTTGGGCGGTCGTCATCCGGGCCGAAGGTGTCATAGAGGCGTAGCGTCACGACACGCAGGCTGTGGGCGGAGCGATAGAAATCAAGGACGTGGCCGAATGCGGCCTTGGTGGCGGCATAGAGGCATGACGGCTCCGCGACCGCGTTCGACAGGCTTTCCCAGGAGGTTCCCGCATTGACAAGACGGTCGACACCGGTGCGCGCCATGGCGTCGACGAGCTGGGTCGAGAAATGCAGATTGGTCCCGATCAAGCTCTCGATGTCCGCCGGGCGGTGTTCGGCTACGAACCGCGATGCCAGGTGATAGACCGTCGTCGGTGCGATTTCGTCCATCAGCGCCGCGAGGTGATCGGCATCGCCGTCATGGGCATGGCAGGACACGCCTATCGACTGCAAAAGCTCGACGTTGGAGGATGGCCTGACGATTGCCGCGACGGGGATTCCCTTCGCTCTCAGTGAACGCGCGAGATTACGTCCGATGAAGCCGGTGGCGCCGGTGACGAGAACGCCCCTGCGCTCCATCTCAGCGCCCCTTGAAGAAGGCTGCGAAGCAGTCGGCGACGTAGTCGAAATGCGCTTCGCGCAGCCCGGGATAGAGACCGATCCAGAAGGTCCGTTCCGTGATGATGTCCGAGTTGGTCAGCGGACCGGCCACGCGATAGTTGTAGCTCCGCATATATGGCTGGCGAACGACGTTGCCGCCGAACAGCAGGCGCGTTCCGATCTTGTGGCCGTTGAGATACGCCAGCAGTTCCTCGCGCGCGAAGCCCTGACCTTCCCTCAGCGTCAGCGGGAAGCCGAACCAGGAAGGATCGCTGCCGGGTGTCGCCCGGGGCAGTATCAGACGGTCCTCAAAACGCGAGAAGCGTTCCGTCAGGGCCACGAAATTGCGCTTGCGGGAGGCGATGAAATCATCCAGCCGATCGAGCTGAGCCACGCCGACGGCGGCCTGCATGTCGGTGATCTTCAGGTTGTAGCCAGCATGGCTGTAGATGTACTTGTGATCATAACCTGCCGGCAGATCGCCGAGCTGCCAGTTGTAGCGCTTGCGGCAGGTATTGTCCTTGCCCGGATCGCACCAGCAGTCGCGACCCCAGTCGCGCATGGATTCGGCGATACGCCGCAGGTAGGAATTGCGGGTGAATACCGCGCCGCCTTCGCCCATGGTGATATGGTGGGCGGGATAGAAGCTCAGCGTGGAGATATCGCCGAAGGAGCCGACCAGCTTGCCGTTGTAGGTGGTACCCAATGCATCGCAGCAGTCTTCCACGACCCAGAGATTGTACGCCTTGGCCACGCGCATCACTTCGGAGAGGTCGAAGGCGTTGCCGAGCGTATGAGCCAGCATGATCGCCCGGGTCTTCGGCGTGATCGCAGCCTCGATCAGATCGGCGCGGATGTTGTAGGTCGGAATGTCGACATCGAGGAAGACCGGCACCAGCCCGTATTGCAGCAGCGGGTTGATGGTGGTCGGGAAGCCTGCAGCGACCGAAATCACCTCGTCGCCCGGCTTCAGCGCGCGCTCGCCGAGGCTCGGCGATGTCAGCGAGGACAGTGCGACGAGATTGGCCGATGAACCTGAATTGACCGTCAGCACATGGCTGATGCCGAGGAATTTGGAGAGCCGCCTTTCGAAATCGCGATTGAAGCGGCCGGTGGTCAGCCAAAAATCCAGAGCAGAGTCCACCAGCGATGACATTTCGCTTGCGCCATAGACCTTGCCGGACGGCGGGATGACGCTCTTGCCCGGCGAGAACGGTGCCGGTGCATGGGCAATCTCGGCATAGCGCCGGGTCAGTGCCAGGATTTCGGACCTGAGCTTTTCCGGGTCGTCGCTCTGGCGCAGGGCCTCGATGGTGTCCATTTCAATCGTTGTCATGAAATATATTCAACCGTCCTGTTGTCGATTGGCGCAGGCGAGCGCTCCTTGCCGGTATACGCCGCGATCTGTGCGAGCGTGACCGCGCGCATGTCCTCGCCGCGCTGGAAAGCGTCGTACCAGCCGGCGATCCGCTGCAAGGCTTCGTCGAGGCCCCAGCGCGGGATCCAGCCGAGCTGGCTGCGGGCCTTGGAACAGTCGAGCTTCAGCAGATGGCTCTCATGTGGCTGGGCGACCCTTTCACAGACGGGGCCGCCGGCCTCGCCCCAGAGCGCGCAGAGGCGTTCGGCAACCTTGAGAACCGGCGCGTGATCGACCTCCGAGGGACCGAAGTTCCAGGCCTCGGCCCGTGAATGCACACCTTCGGCCAATTGCTGCGCCAGCATGAGGTAGCCGCGCAGGGGCTCCAGCACGTGTTGCCACGGGCGAACCGACGACGGATTGCGTAGCCTCGGGCGCCGTCCCTCCATCAGGGCATTCATGATATCTGGCACCAGCCGGTCGCGGGCCCAGTCTCCCCCGCCGATGACATTGCCGGCGCGGGCAGAGGCGATGCCGACTGGCTTTTCCAGCCCCTTGCGCATCAGGAAAGAGCGGCGATAGGCGGAAACCACGAGTTCAGTGCAGCCTTTGCTGCTGCTGTAGGGATCATGGCCGCCCATCGGTTCGTCTTCCCGATAACCCCAGACCCATTCCCGGTTCTCGTAGCACTTGTCGGTCGTCACGACGACCACGGAGCGCACCTCGGGCGTGGCGCGCACGGCCTCAAGCAGGTTGACCGTCCCCATGACATTGGTTGCGTAGGTTTCAACCGGATCTTCGTAGGAGCGCAGGACGAGCGGCTGCGCCGCCATGTGGATCACCACCTCCGCCCGGCTTCTGACCAGCGCCTCGCGCAACGTATCCAGATTGCGCACGTCGGCCACCTGATGATGGCAGAGTTCCGCGGCCCGGACGGACTCGAAGAGACTGACCTCACCCTCCGGCGCCAGCGCGTAACCGTGAACGTCGGCGCCCATTTGAGAAAGCCACAGCGTCAGCCAGCTTCCTTTGAAGCCCGTATGGCCGGTGACGAAAACCCGCCGACCTTTCCAGAAGTCGGCGTTCACCATGTCACCCACGGCGCCTCTCGCCGCGCCAGCATTTCGTCCAGCGCCTGGCGGTCACGCAGGGTATCCATGGCATGCCAGAAGCCGTCGTGATGGTAGGCACGCAACTGATCCTTGGCCACCAGTCGCTGCATCGGCTCCTGTTCCCAGATCGTTGACGGACCGTCGATCAGGTCGAGGACCTTGGGGGACAGAACGAAGAAGCCGCCGTTGATGAGGCCGCCGTCGCCACGTGGCTTTTCCTGGAAGCCGGTCACGGTACTGTCGGCGATGTCCATGACGCCGAAGCGGCCCTGCGGGGAGACGGCCGTCACGGTCGCCATGCGACCATGCCCCCGATGGAAGCGGATGACGCTTGCGATGTCGACGTCGCTGACGCCGTCACCATAGGTAAAGCAGAAATCCTCGTCGCCGAGATATTTGCGGACCGCGGCGAGGCGCCCCCCGGTCATGGCATTGTCGCCGGTATCAGCAAGGGTCACCGTCCACGGCTCGCTGACGCCGTGATGGACCTTCATGTCGTTGCTCTTGAGATCGAGCGTAACGTCGTGGCTGTGCAGGAAATAGTTGGCGAAATACTCCTTGATCACATAGCCCTTGTAACCCAGGCAGACGATGAAATCGGTGATGCCGTGATGAGCATAGATCTTCATGATGTGCCAGAGGATCGGCTTTCCGCCGATCTCGACCATCGGCTTTGGCCTGGTCTGCGTCTCTTCGCTGAGCCGGCTGCCGAGACCCCCGGCCAGAATGACTGCTTTCATTTCATCGTCTCCTGCGCTCTTCCGCCGGCGCCGCTTTCATGAGGAGCGGTGTGCCACCGGGTCGGCGGGTTGGTCGCTGCATCTGCGGGCGTCTTGCAGATGAAATACACAGGTACGACCAATAGCTTGTCGCAGCCTTGCGATCGGCCTCAAGCGTCCTGATCGGCGGCGACCGCCTTCTGCAGCATGTCGGCTTGTCGCCGGCTCCTCATGATCTCGAAGCCCCGCTCGGCAAGCGTTTCGCGTTCTTGCGGAGCGGCCAGAAGTGCGCGGCAACGCTCGACCAGACGGCTATAGGACTCGATCGCCAGGCCGCCGATGAACGGATCGAGGTCTGGGTCTTCGATATCGCCCTCAGTCAGCACGCAGACGCGATTGGCAAGAAGGTAGGACACTCGGACGATCTCGAAGATGCCGCTGTCGTAGTGGTGCAGGTTGATGACCATCTTCGAGCGGCCGATGGCGACGTCCCGCTCGCGACCATAGACGCCGAAGAGGTGTACGACCTTTACACCCGCCTGAACGAGTTCGTTCAGGACCCGCGCGCGCCGTTCGTTCATCGATCCGTAGAAGAGGACGTCGATGTCCTTTTCCTTCGCCCGGGGAACGCGCCTCAGCGCGTCGTGATAACCGATCTCCAGCACGTTGGCATGAGGAATGCCCTTGATTGCGAGATTGGCGCGGTTGCGCGGGCTGTAGTCGAGAACCGGCAGGCGCGAGAGGATCGTCATGTAGCGCGGGTTGAGCCACGTGCTTTCGGGCGACACCTGCTCGAGATTGACGACAATACTGTCGTCCGGCAGGTAGCCGAGGATCTCCGGCGGAAGCAGGTTGGCGCCGTAGATGATCGGCGCGCGCCCAGCGAACTGGTTGAGTTGCGTCACGATCGGGGCGGTACCGCCGAGTTCACTGAAAGCGCCCTGCAGTGCCAGGGCCACCTCGTCGAAGGTATGGCTGTGAACATAGTTGTCCGGCGTCACGATCCAGATACAGTGCCGGTCACGATGCTGGTCCCAGCCGCCAGCGAAAGGGCGTGCAACGGCGACCTCGCCGCTGATTGCTGCGCTCGGAGAAGAGAGTGGTGAGGAACTCATGTTTTCCGCTTTCATCATGGTCCGGAGGCTTGGCGACAGGGTCGTTCCGGCCCTGAACGAGCCGGAGCGACGCTACCAGACGGAGGCCTGACCGTCGAAGGTGAACTGGATGCAGGTCGTGGCGTAAGGGAAGCTTGCTCGCCGCTTCTGCGCGAAGCGCTGCGCGGACTCCGCGAACTTGTTGTCGAGACCGTAGCCGGACTCGGAGTTGTGCAAGCAAGGAGCATCCACAATCACCGGAACCTTGCCGGCGTCTGTCGATGCCAGGCACGCCTCAGATCCGTACATGTGGAAGCCGAGGTTTTCATCGAGTCCGACAATGGAACCGCCGCGGACCGGGAAAGCGAGAACGATCTCGTCGAGGCTCGTCGCCCTAGCCGGCATGTCATGCGTTGTCGCAAGGAGCGTGCGTCGGTCGAGAACCTTGCCGGCGCGCTGGAAGCTGAAATCAGCCGCTCGGACCACGCCGAATACGCCGGCGATGCCGACGGGACCAAACTTGGCTTCGGCCGCGGAGAGGCCATGGATCAGGCGGTCGTCCCAGCCCTTCGGCAGGTAGATGTCCTGGTGCACCAGCACCACGATGGCATTGCCGGCCAGGGAGCGGGCCATACCGGTGTTGAGCGCCTCGGCGGCGCTGGCCGCACCCGTCACGCCGATGAACTCGTGGCGGGAATCCTCGAAAATCGGCGAAGCGAGCAAATTGTCCTTCAGCTGCCGCTCGTTGTTGACGGCGGCTATGAAGGTGATCCCCATTTTGGTTGCCGACACCTCCGGGAGCGGATAGCCGACGCAGATCTGATGGGTTGTGGAAGCCTTGGCGACGAAGAATTCGCGATTGAGCCGCAAATGATCGATGATCGGGACGAAGGCCCGGATCGCTTCGTCGGGCATCAGCTTGCGCGGTTGCTCGATGAGGCGTGGCAGGAAGCCGGCGTCCAGAAACAGTTTCTGGATGTTGGCTGTGCCGACAAAGCGCAGATAGCGGCGATTGAGCGGACCGTCGTCCTGATACTGGAAGTCGCCGGCAATGATCGAGGCCAGTGCGCTGTAATGCTGGATGTTCGGCAAGGCGCAGACCAGCCGGCCGGCCGGCTTGAGCCTGCGCCGCAAGCCGGCCAGCAGGTCGGCCGGGTTGTCCGCTTGCAGAAGCAGGTCATCGATCACGATGCAATCGAAATGCTGCCCCTCGAAGACGTCCTTGTCCAAGCGAGGATCCAAAGCAAAGGCGGCGTCGAGCTGTTCGTCTTCCAGCAGCTTGATATCCACCGCACAGGCCGCACCGACGACCAGGCGACCTTTGTTCTGCGCCTTCAGCGCTTCGGCAAGGCCGGTCCACGAACTTCCCATGATCAGGATGCTCTCATCGTCCGGACTTACCGCGGAAAGAGCGCTGCGACACACAGGCTCCAGTGCATCGATGAGCTCGGACGAAAGCTCCGGCCTCGGAAAAGCGTCAGCGTTCAAAAGCCACCCTCCCATCGTCGTTCCGCCAGCGAGCTCGGGGTATCGACGATGCGCGTCATGATCCATATCTGATGAGACCATGGACGATCGAGCTTACGCGAGGCTGTTGACAGCCGTACCGCACCGGCCCACTCTCGTCCCGAGAAGACGAGTGCACCCGTGCCGG
Source organism: Rhizobium sp. (assembly GCA_035299345.1). Taxonomy (GTDB): domain Bacteria; phylum Pseudomonadota; class Alphaproteobacteria; order Rhizobiales; family Rhizobiaceae; genus Allorhizobium. Next base: position 4,682 of record DATGWU010000539.1, on the reverse strand, counting down.
CAAGCCGCTGCAAAGATGCCTCGACGTGAAGGAACGGCCTTCTCGCTCAGAAGCCCGACTGCACGCGGGAAAATACGAGATTGGTGAAGAGGGATATCTGGCCGCCGACGAACGGCGCCGATATCCCGATCGCGACCATCACGGCGATGATCTTCGGTACGAAGGTCAGGGTCATTTCCTGGACCTGCGTGAGCGCCTGAATCAGTGCGATCGTGACGCCCACAACCATTGCCGCCAAGACTGCGGGTCCGGAGGCGATGAGCACCGTCCAGATCGCGTTCCGCATGATGTCCAAGGCGTCAGCTTCGTTCATAGTGGTCTTCTTCATCTCCGGAAAGTCGAACAAGAAGGACGCCATCCGCCGGCAAAGCAAATTGCGTCCGATTCCCCGACTGTCCGTTAGACTAACCGATTCCCGTCCCCCGTTTAAGAGGAGCTATTGGCAATCTTGATGCCTTCTTCAATCGCGATCGTCGCACCGGACGTCGTCGTCGCAGTAATGCCGTCGGACGTCACCTCGACCGAGGCGACTACCCCGGTCTTGTCACCGTCGGCACTGGTGATCGTCTTTCCGATATAGGACGACGCGTTCGACAGCGACGACAGCTTGATCAGGCTTTCCAGATTGGAATTGGCCTTGATCGACTGCTCAACCTGCGAAAACGTCGCAAGCTGGGAGATCTGTTCGCTGGCGTCCATCGGATCGGTCGGATCCTGGTTCTTCATCTGGGCGATCAGCAGCTGCAGAAAGCTGTTGTAGTTGAGCGATGCCGCCGAGGCGTCGCTCGCCGCCGCCGATGAGGTGTTGGTGGCGGTATTCGCCGAAGTCGAGGTCGCGGATGTCACCGTCACCATGCTGCAATCTCCCTTCGCAGTTCCGTGACGACGGCCGGTGCGATCTCGTTGCTGTTCAGGATCACCTCTTCTGCCGGATAGAGCGCTCGGATGGCCTTGAGGGCGTCGAAAGGACGTCCCGACGAGACCAGCACGTCGATGCGCTTCAGCTCGGCGCGTATTTCCTCGCTCTGGAAGCAGGTGAGAAGCATCGTCACTGATTTGCGGAAGAGCACCAGCGATTGCTCTTTTCCATCCGGGTTGATCAACATCATCTGTGCGATGAAATAGAGTTGGCGCAGCGGCGTCGTCGTCTCCTCAGGCTGAAGGACGTGGTTCTCCAGCAGGAAGGTGACGTCGTTGAGAAACTCGATCGATACCTTGCGATCGACCCGCAGGACGGCGCCGTTTACGAAGATCTTCTCGCCCGACTTCAGGGAAAGGCGTAGCGTGCTTTTCATTTTAGTCCATCCCGGATGATGCTGGTAACGTCGATAATGGCTTGGTAGTTCTGAGACTGTCGCTGGCGTATTCGCTCGCATTCCTTCAGGATCCAGAGCGCAATGGAGATCAGGTTAGCCCTCAGCTCGACATTCAGCTCGTTTTCCGGCTGCTTCAGGTCATCTATGAAGCGCAGCCATACGCGTCTCGTGTAGAATATCGCCTCGATCGCTTCCTTTCCGTAGCGCCCCGTTTCCTTCGCCGCTGTAAGGTATTCGATCGACCTTGTCAGAACCTGTCGTTCCCTTTCCCTGGCGGCGGTGAGATCGTCTTCCATGATCTCCGCATATGAAAATTGGAACATCTATTCTTCCTTCATGGCTTTACATTCCGTTGTTCATCAACGTTGGCTTTCAGAGGTAATTCACGAGGCTCATGTCCAGTATCTTCGACGTGATCTTATAGGACGTCTCGATTTGCGTAAGCAGCGTTGTCAGCCTTACGGAGGCCTCCTCGGTGTCGACTCCGATGAGGCTGGTGAGCTGGGTGTTAATGATCGACTTCTGCTCGCCTATGTAGGTGTTGGCCTTCTCCACCCGCTCTTGCGAAAGACCGAGACGGGAGCGTTCCGCATTGAGCCCCGATATGGCCTCGCCGGCATAGAGGGTCGTCGCGGTGTTGACCGCTGCCAGGGCGTTGTTGTTCAGGCCGGCATTGACGAGCTGGGACGACACGACGGTGGCGAGGACCAGGGACTTGAAGCCGTCCGAGTTGGCGCTCGCGGATGTCGAGACCGATTCGGATGCGCTGATTCCGGTCGTCATCGTCGTACTGGAAGCGTTCGTCCACGATGCCCAGTTGAAGCTTGCTTCGTAGTCGGTGAGGAACTGGTTCATCTGGACGGCGGTGACGTCTGCGACCGCGGTGATCCCGTTCGTTGTCATGAAGGTGCTGAACGCGGTATTGAAATCCGTCGTCACGTCGGAGATGAACGTGTCGTCCAGCGTCTGGGTGTCGGTCTTGGTGCCAGAGAAGAGATACTCGCCGTTCACGGCGCTGTTGGCGTAGCTCACGAAGTTCTCGAGCGTGGCCATCGCCTTGTCCGCCGCGACCTTGAGGCTCGTGGTGTCCGAGTTGCCACTGAGCGCGGTCACTGAATTCAGCAGGGACTGTGCCGAGGTGCCCATGTTGTTCAGCGCCAGCTGGGAGCTGCTCATCCGCTCCTCTGCCAACGCGTTGGAATCGACCATCGACTGGAGCCTGCTGATCTCGCGGGCATAATCGAGGTTCGTCGATGTCCGCGTTCCGAGTTCCAGGCCGATATCCTCGTAGATTCCGGTGACGGCTTCTTCCTGCAGCTTCGTGACCTCAGTCATGCTCTTCGAGTTCGTGAGCTGCATTGCCTTGCTGATCGAGAGGGAGGAGATGGAGGTTGTCTTCATGGTCAGCCTGCCGCCTGCAAGAGGGCTGCCAACATCTCATCGATCGTCGAAAGCAGCTTGGAGGCCGCCTTGTAGGACTGTTCGATGTCGAGCAGCAGGATAAGCTCTTCGTCCAGATTGACGCCCGTCGCGTTGGAATAGGCCTCTTCGGAGCGGATCAGCATCGCCGAGGTGTTCTCCGAAGCTGTTGTCGCGTCGCTGCGGTATTCCTCGACCCAGCCGATCGAGTCCGTCGAAAAGTCGAGCAGGGTCGCCTTCGTGGAGATCCCGGCATCGGCGTCGAACACCATCTGCGTTTCGAAACCGGAGACGTAACTGTAGAGCAGGTCGGAATAGCCGCTTGCGTTTTCGGTATTCTGGTTGACGCCGGCGATGTTGCCGTCCCGGAGCTTGTTCGGATCAGCCTTGGCCGCGGCGCTGACGGTGATCAGGCCGGCGAGGCCGGAAATGACGTCGGTCGTGCCGAAGGCGACGACCGAGGCATCGACGGTGGTGAAGAGGCCGGCCACCGCAGTGCCGCCGCCATTTGTTTCGGCAAAGAGCTTGATGGTGCCGCGGGCAATTTCATCGAGTTGGTTCTGGTAGCCCGGATAGACCTCGTCACGCAGCTGCAGGAGACCCTGCAGCGATCCCTGGGCCGAGGTGCTGCTGCCCTCGCCGACGGCAAGAGGCACACCGTCGATGTAGACCGCGTTGCCGAGCGTGGTGGCGTCATAGACGGTCGTCGCATCGAAAGACACCTTCCGCGCGGTGGTTTCGAACAGCGTGATGCCGTCACTGGTGTAGAGCGCCATATCATTGTTGTCGCGCACCGAGGTCGAAACGCCGACGATCTCGGATATCTGCTTGAGCAGGCTTTCGCGGGTGTCGAGAGCGTTGTTCGCATCCCCGCCGGCGGCCGTCGCCGACTTGACGGCGTTGTTTGCCTTTTCGAAGTCGGCGAGCAGCTGGTTCAGCGTGTCGACGGAGGTAGCAATCTCGCCGTCGGCATCGGCGCGCAGTTCCTGAACCGCCGTGGTCTGCTGGTTCAGCGATGTGGCGACGTCATTGGCGGCTGCGACCGCCGCCGAGGCAAGAGTGTTGTCACTCGGCGAGGCCGCATAGGTCTGCAATGCCTCGCGCAGGGCGGAAAGCGCCTCGGAGGGAGTTGCCGAATATTCGTCTCCTCCCATGGCGGCCTTCAGGGTTTCGAGCCCTGCCAACAGGGTCTGCTGGCCCGCGTCATCGGCGATGGACGCCAGCGTCTGCTTGAGCAACGCGGCATCCTCGGTCCGTTCCGTCACCACGATGGTGGCACCGGAATAGGCATTCGTCGTCGTCACCGCGGTGCGTCGGTTGTAGTCGCTTGTCGTCGCATTCGAGATGTTCGTCGACACGACCGAGGTCTGCGTCGCCGTGTTACTGAGAATTGACTTCGTGGTATTCAACGCGGATGCGAGTGACATTCAGCGATCTCCTGAACGGATCTTCTTACCGGGCGAGATTGATGAGAACGTCCATCAGGTCGGAACCGGTCTGGAACACCTTCGAGTTGGCGGTGTAGGTCCGCTGCGCCTCGATCATCTCTGTCAGTTCGCTCGCAATGTCGACGTTGGAGGCTTCGAGCGCTCCGGCCACGATCTTGCCGAAGCCGGAGGAGCCGGCAAAGCCGATGGTGACGACGCCGGAGGTGGCGCTGGTCCTGTAGACATTGCCGGAAAAGAGCGTGAGATTGTCCGGGCTCGGCACCGTCGCGAGCGCGATCTGGTAGAGGGCCTTCGGGTCGCTCTTGGCGTAGGTGGCGTAGACCGTACCGTCGGAGTCGACCTCGAAGCCGGTCATCGCTTCCGCCGGGCTACCGTTGGCGCTGCCGTCGGAGATGGCGGACTTCGACGCGAGCTGGCTCATGCCGGAGAGGTCGAAGTCGACGCCGTTGACGGTGACCGACAGCGTGGAACTGCCGCCGACCGTGGCGAGTTTGTGGGT
>DATGWU010000538.1:0-13061 GCA_035299345.1 Rhizobium sp. | reverse complement strand
GGTTTCGACGCCGGCCGCAGGCTCTATGTCGACCTGATGGAAGCGGGCATCATCGATCCGACCAAGGTGGTGCGGATCGCGCTCGAAAACGCCGTCTCCGTCGCCAGCGTGCTGCTGCTCACCGAGGCGACGATGACCGAGGTGCGCGAGCCGGCGAAGCCGCCGGAGCCGGAGATGGGCGGCGTCTGAGGCTCACTTCGGACCGACGGACCTGCTCCGCCGCCACGCCCCGAGGAGCGCGATGCCGACGCCGATCACGAAGCCCGGCAGCGCCATGGCGATCGCGGCGGTGGCCGCCCCCATTTCGCAGCCGCCGGAATCGCCCGGTGTGCCGCAGCGCGGATCGAAGAGATAACCGAGCGAGAGCGCCAGGATACCTGCCAGGATCGGGAGGCCGATGAGCCCGACGAGCCCGAAGGCCAGCGATTGTGCGATCGTCTTCAGCATGCCCTCGTACTCCCCTTGCTTTCCCCAGAGACATAGCGCAATTCCGCGCGTCGGTGAACGGCGGATGCCGGCATGGCCTTGACCTCCCCGCCGTTCGCCGCCATCTGCAGGTTCGGGCTCAGGCAAGCGAAGACGAGGAGACGAATGGCCTTTCGCATCAACAACGGTTCGCTCTACCCCTATGCCGCCGGCGCTATCATCGCCGGCCTGCTTTCAGCCTTCGGCATAATCGCCGACGAGGTGAGCGAGGGCGACACGCTCGGCCTCGACGAGGGCGTGCTGATGGCGCTTCGCACCCCCGGAAATCCGGCCGACCCGATCGGCCCGGCCTGGCTCGAGGAGGCCGCCCGCGACGTCACCGCGCTCGGCAGCTTCTCGGTGCTGACCATCCTCGTTCTGGTCGTCGTCATCCACCTCTTCCTCATCGGACGGCAGCGGACCGGCTGGTTCGTCGCCTTCTCGGTGATCGGCGGGACGATCCTGAGCACGACGCTCAAATCTTTCTACGACCGCCCCCGCCCCGACCTCACCGGCATCGCCCGCGTCTTCACCGCGAGCTTCCCGAGCGGGCACGCGACGATCTCGGCCGTCGTCTACCTGACGCTCGGCGCGCTGCTTGCCGAAATGGCGGAGCGCACCAGCCAGAAGGTGCTCTATCTCGGCTCGGCGATCCTCCTCACCGTCCTCATCGGCGCAAGCCGCGTCTATCTCGGCGTCCACTACCCGACGGACGTCATCGCCGGCTGGTCGATCGGCGCCGGCTGGGCACTCGCCTGGACCCTCGCCGCCCATCTGGTGCGCAAGCGGATGAAGACGGAGGGGTGAGAAAGAGTGGCTGAGGGGATTGCCCTCACGTTTCGAAATCAGGCAGCAAACGCCGGCAAACGATGCCTGCGGGGCGTTGGCAGCTTTGCGCCAGCAAGCGGACTTCCTCTCAGGCACTTGCAAATATCTCTGCTGCCCTTCTCGCTACGATGTCGTGGATAGCAGTTCTCGATAGTCCTTCCGCATCAGCGAATAGTTCTGGGGCAGTGGTTCGCCCGGTTTCAGAACCTTCGGGCAAGAACGTGTAGTGGCCAACGCCCCGGCTTAGAACCTCGGATTTGCAAAGCGGTATGTGTTCGGACAGCCATCGGCAGCATTGCGCAGGTGGAGCGATCATGTCTTCGTCGCCACCTATTAAATGAACCGGTATCCCGATGTCTTGAAGGCTGTCTTGTGAGAAGCCTAAGACAGAGCGTCCCGGTGCAATGCCAAGCGCCGCACGGACTCTCGGCTCCGAGAAATCTGCGCGCCGTCGATCCCACGAAGCCCGGAAGACTGGATTTTCATAAAGGTTTGGAAGCTCATCGGCGAGATTCGGAAACTCTCGTGGCCCTCTGATAGGGCTTTTTTGCGGGTTGTCCGGTTCGAACTGCGAGAAGGCTATGCGCGCACCTGCCAGCAATAGGGCGGTGTACGCCCCCGCGGAAAAGCCTGCGGCATATATCTGATCGTTGATCTCGATCCCTAACTCTCGTCGCCAGCTAGACTGGTCGAGAATGGCCTTGAAGTCAGCGGCTCGCTCCCACATGCAGAGAAATCCTTCGGCGCGGTATGGCTCTGACCCTGTATTGCCATGGTGATCAATCGCCAATGCGATGTAGCCTTTCTGAGCTAGACGGAAACCAAGCCACTCAACCGCCACCGCTGTTGCTCCTGTCCCGTGGGAAAGGAGGACCAGCGGAAAAGATGCATTGGCACCCGATGCTGGCGCATTGGCCGCGACGGCTTCTCTCCGAAACCACGATGTATCCAAGGGGACTTGAGCGATTGATCCTTCATCAGCGGGATACCATGCAGTCCATCGCAAAGGACGAACAGCCGTCCCGTCCCAACTCCGACGTAGAGCGTCGACTGTAAAGCCTGATTTTAAGCCAACCCGCATGCGATCCTTCAATTCACGTTGTCATAGCCATACTTTTAGCTCTGCGCGGTTTCGACTAACTAGATACCACTTCAGATGTCGCCTTCGGGCCGACTGCAGTCATGGCGGTGACGCGCCAGGAGCGGACGTTGCGGCTGCCGTCAAACGCCCTATTCTACGACGCAGCAATAGTCAGAAGCGCAAGTTTGGCAACAATCGGGATTTTCGCGAAAGGAAGAGACCGTTGAAAACTGCGATCATATTCGACTGCGAATTTCTCTGCCTTGAAGGCTCACAGCGTAGATTTTGGTGCGCGGCACATGATCCAGATCCGGTTATCGCGCAGATTGGCGCAGTCAAGTTGGGGCTCGACGGCGATTTTCCGCTTATCGACACGTTCAAGGCCTATGTCCACCCAATCGACCGATTTGGCAGCAGATATGCCCTCGATCCCTTTTTCACGCAGCTGACCGGCATCACGGACGAGAAGATCGATGCCGACGGTGTGTCCTTACGAAACGCCCTTTCGAGCTTCGACAGCTTTTCCGAAGGTTCCCGGTGCTGGTCATGGGGAAAAGACGAGCTGAACATGATCGCGATCAGTTGCTACATTGCGGGCATCGAGCCTTCAATTCCAGCTCATCGTTTTGATAACGCCGTAAAACTTCTGCTTGCCGCTGGAATGCCGATTGAGGATTTGGCGAGAACCCCAAGCAACAGACTTGCGGACTATTACGGCGTGGCGCATCCTCCTCTGCGAGGTCACGATGCGTTGGACGACGCTCTATCGATCGCTTACACGCTTCAATATCTTATGCAGACGGGGAAGCTTCGGCAGGAGGCATTTGGCCGCTGACGTTTCGGGCCAATTGCGGATATCTTTGATCGCGTATCTGAGGTCCGGTCCCGACTCGTCGCAAAGTTCAGCATCAATCTCTGGCGGTGGCTCTGGCGGTTCTACATTATCTGGCTTAGGCTGGCCGGATGGGAGATTTGACCTTCAGTATCAACGTTACCCTCGATGGCTGCATCGATCACCGGGAGGGTATCGCGGACGACGAGACCCACGCCTTCTTCACCCGTCTCATGGATGAGAGCGGGGCGATGCTGTGGGGTCGCGTCACCTACGAGTTGATGGAAAGCTACTGGCCCGCGGTCGCGCGGGGAGACGTAGAAGCGCCGCCGGCGATACACGAATGGGCGGTCAAGCTGGATGCCAAGCCCAAGTATGTCATGTCCTCGAAGCGAACGGCCTTCCCCTGGATCAACAGCCACCACATCACCGGGGACCTGCACACGGAGATTCAACGGCTGAAGGACGCAACCCCGACTGGAGTTCTACTCGGCAGTGGCAAGCTGGCGACCGAGTTGGACCGGCTGGACCTGATCGACGAGTACAAGTTCCTCGTCCACCCGCGGATTGCCGGCCACGGTCCGACACTCTACCAGAGCGGGCTGCACAGCACGCGACGCCTCGAACTGATCTCGGCCAAGCCGCTCCGCAGCGGCGCCGTTGCCATGCATTATCGGCGGGCACGCTGACATATTACGGCCTGTCGCTCGGGACTGGGCGCCTTGGAACGCCGTTTTCTCACAAGGGCGAATCCCAGACTTTTGTCAGAGAGCAACATCGTCCTAGCCGATGCGGTGCCGCAAGCCAGTCTTCCTCCTTGTGGGGGTTGAGGAGCGGCCGGCAAAGCCGGGCAATCGATCCGGTGAATCGATTGCAGCGACGAACGCCGGCAGGGCAGAGGGGGTATCACCGCAGGTGCCAAGATCGGGGGGTCACCCCCCTCTGTCGGCTCCGCCGACATCTCCCCCACAAGGGGGGAGATCAGGTGGTGTGCCCCCGTCAGCGTTTGCCCGCGACGAGTGCGAAGAAGGCGCCCTGCGGATCACGGCACTGGATGACCCAGGCGCCTCCGGGGACCTCCATCGGGCCGGACAGGACCGTGCCGCCGCCGTCGGTCACCCGTTTCATCGCCGCGTCGATTTCCGGGACGACGAAGTAGAAGCCCCAGAAGGGCTGCGGTATCTCCGGCGTTTTCGTCATGATGCCGCCGATATCCCTGCCCTCATGGGCGAAGAGCTGGTAGACGCCCATTGCGCCCATGTCGAAGGGCTCGCCCTTCGTCCAGCCGAACATGCGGGCATAGAAGTCGAAGGCCTCGTTGCCGTCGCCGGCCATCAGCTCGTGCCAGCCGACGGTTCCGGGCGACATCGGCGGCGGCTCCTCCGGCATCGGCCCTTCCGGCATGTTCGGCTTGAAGACGTCGAGAACGGCGCCGTGCGGATCGGCGACGACGGCGAAGCGGCCGATGTTCGGAATGTCGGTTCCCGGCATCAGGACGCGGCCGCCGTTCTCGGCAAATTCGCGCGCCTTGGCGTCGACGTCGTCGACGGCGACATAGCCGTACCATTGCGGCATCGCGCCGTTCTGCGCCATCTCCGGCGTGATCGCCATGAGGCCGGCCGAACCCATCTCGCGCCCCGGTATGTTGAAGACGGTATAGGCGCTTCCTTGCGCTGTGGCGCCGTCGAACGCCTTCGCTTCCCAGCCGATCACGTCCCGATAGAACGCGGCGGCGGCCGGGACGTCATTGGTCATCAGCTCGTACCAGACGAATTTGCCTTGCATTGTCTTTTCCTTCTTCGGGGGTGCTCAGGATTGTCTCTGCATTTCGCTCGTCATGAAGGTCTGGAAAGTGCCGTCGGGCTGGCGGACGCTGGCCGTGAAGCGGCGCGTGTTGTCGTCGACGAAGGTGATGGCGTCGTGGTAGACCGCCGTCTTCGCCGGGTCGGTGAAGTCCGGCCCCTCCGCCTCGAGCGTCAGGGTCCTGCCGTCGGGCTCGATCCAGCCCTTGTAGACCCAGAGCTTGGTCATCATCGAGCCGACCCAGGTGCCGACATAGTGGCCGGCCTGAGGATCGTAGCCGAGCGTCATCATGACGGAGCCCAGACGCCCGTCCGGCATCTTGCCGCGGCTCTCGCCGATATACCAGAGGCCGTCGAACGTGCGGACCGTCTCGGTCCAGCGGTCATCGGGGCTTTCGGGCCCGCAATCCTCGTTGCCGGTGGCCGAGGTGACGACCCAGTCGCCGAGAAGTTTTTCGAGAAAGTGGTGTTCCTGCTGCGGTACGGCGAATTCCATCATGGCCTCATCCTCCTCGATGGGGTTTCATAAGAGATGCCTGCAGATGTGGACGGCTCAGGACGCGGCGGCGCGCGGCTTTCCGTCGTATTCGTCATGGCGACGGACGAAGTCCATCGTCGTCCTCTCGTTGCGCCCCTTCGGCGCCCGGTCGAGGATCATCAGCGTGCCGATCAGTTCTTCCGCTCCCCGCGCATAGCTCGAATAGGTGTGGAAGACGGTGCCGTCGGCATCGCGGTAGAAGGCACTGAGGCCCGGAAGCTCTGTGCCGGCATCTTCCGCCGGCATTGCGGTGAAATTATAGAAGACCTTGCCGGAGGCGAGTTCCTCCGGATCGAAGGAGACGTGATAGTCGCGGTTGAAGTCGGTGCCGAAGGACGACACCCACGGGAAATGCCAGCCCATGCGGCGCTTGTAGGCTTCGATCTTTTCGAGCGGCGCACGCGAGACGGCGACCAGCGTCACGTCGTGGTGGGTGAGATGCGGCAGCGTGCCGTCGAAATGGTCGGCGAGGAAGGAGCAGCCGGGGCAACCCGCCTGCCAGTCCGGGCCGAGCATGAAGTGGTAGACCATCAGCTGGCTGCGGCCGTCGAAGAGCGCGGCGAGCGTTCTCGGCCCCGACGGCGTGTCGAAAACGTAGTCCTTGTCGACCTTGACCCAGGGCAAGGCCATGCGCTCGGCATTCAGCCGGTCGCGCAGATGCGTCGCTTCCTTTTCCTTCAGCAGAAGGGCGCGGCGCGCCTCCAGCCATTCTTCGCGGGATACGACAGGATGTTCCATGATCTTCTCCTCCTCCGGATGGGCGTGGTTTTGCTTGACATTTACGTTGATATCAACATATTTATCCCATGTCAAATCTGCCGGTGATTCCTTTTTCGACCACGCTTCATGTCCGCGACACATGCCTCTGCCTCCACGCCCAGCGCGCCGCACGGGCACTGGCGCGCCGCTTCGACGCCGCCTTCAAGCCGCTGGGGCTGACGAACGGTCAGTTTTCCCTGATGATGGCGCTCAACCGCCCGGAACCGCCGCCGATGGGGCCGGTCGCGGCCCTCCTCGCGATGGACCGCACGACGCTGACGGCGGCGCTGAAGCCGCTCACCCAGCGCGGATGGATCACGATCGTGGCGGACGAGAAGGATCGCCGCGGCAAGCGGCTGAAACTGACGGAAGCGGGCATGGCCGTGCTCGTCGAGGCGATGCCGATCTGGCGGCGCGAGCACGACGAGCTGGAGGCAGGCCTCGGCACGGACCCGCAGGTCCTGCGCCGAGGGCTGATCGAGGTGGCGACCGCCAGCGAATAGCCCTCCCCGCCGGCCGGCGGGAAAGGGCGACGACGGCGGACGGGCGTTTATTCCGCAGCCTTGATGGAGGCGAGGATCTTGCCGACTTCCGGCATGTTCTTGTCTTCCCGGTCCTTGGCACCCCAATAGGTGATGACGAGGAGCTTGTCGGCCTTCACGCCGAGAATGCCGACGCCGATGCTGACAGGGCCTTCCTCGTCGGTGCCGCTCCAGTCGAGCGCCTCGAAGGGCATGCCGTTCAGCGTGTCCTTGGTGTCCTTCTGGGTGGCGGGGTCGGCCTTCACGCCGTTTTCCTCGAGATACTTGAAGGCGTCCGCGATGATCGTCTCCATGTTGTCGTTACCGGCGACGTCGACGGAGAAATAGACGCCCTCGTCATCCGAAACGGCGTCGACACCGGTCTCCGTCTCCTCCGGCTTCCAGCTGTCGGGGATGGAGATCGACGCGACCGGCGCATCGGACGGGAAAAGAAGGGTGGCCGAAAAAGCGAGATCGGCGGAGAGAAGCAGCGCTGCTGCGGCGGCAATGAATCTGCGCATGGAAAAGTCCGTTGAAGGTTTCTGGGGACGGTGCACCCCGCGCCGTCCGACGGGCGTTATAGCAAGGCCAGACCGGCGCGCACCTGAACGAACCATCCCAAAACGAGCGAGGACCAAAAGAAGTCAGAAGGGATCGCACCCGTCCGCAACCCTGCCGGCGGCGCGCACCCCGCCTACCCGCTCCGGAAGCGGGAGAGCCGGGGATCGGACGCGAAATCGGTGACGGAAAAGCCGAGCCGCCGCTGCGGGAACTCGCAGAGCGCCTGCACACCTGCCCGACCGAGACGGATATGCCAGGTCTGGCGTTCGACGGGTTCGCGAGCAGCGAAGGCGAGCGCGCTCAGGAGCGCGATGTTCATGCCGCGCTGAGGGTCGCGCACCGAACGGTAGAGGATCGCCTGTCCGTCCGCCGCGCGCGCGGCATCGGCGAGCGCCTGGCAGGCTTCGTAGGAAACCGGGTCCTCCCAGGCGGCAGCGTCACGCGCAAGCGGCGGCGCGGTGAGGTCGAGCGCCCGCGTGGTCGTGACGGGGGCGGAAAAGGCGGTGTATTCCGCGGCATTGGCGGGCAGCGGCGTTTCGGGCGATTCGGCGAAGAAGAGCAGCCGGTAGAAGGCCATTTCAGCAAGTGCCGTCGTCACCCGCTCGGCGGCGTAGAAGACACCGAGGGTGCGGCCGGCACGGCGGAAGCGCGAGCCGTTGGGATAGACGGCGCCGTAGCGGAACGGTGTGGCGAGGAGATAGTCGAGGCCGGCGCATTCCGGCGGCAGCGCCGGCTTGGTTTCCTCGAGCAGGCCTTCGAGCAGCGATTGCTCCTCGACCGTATCGACGAGCTTCATCGTCGAGACCTGGTGCTGCGCCTCGACGAGCCGCCACCATGCGCCCGAGACGGCGCGAAACTCAGACGAGAGCGCGGCGGGCGTCCAGATAGGCGAGGACATCGACGAGCCCGGAAACGGTGAGGATCTTCTGTGCCGGCACGGCGCCGAGCGCGGTGTTCTCGTTGCGCAGCCAGTTGCGCGCCACGGCCTCGTCGCCGCCGGCGATCGCATCGAGCGAACGGAAGACGCGGATGAAGAGGAGCGCCAGCTCAAAGGGCTTGCTGCCGCGCTCCAGCCGGAAGTCGAGCCGCTTCATGCGCGAGACGCTCGCCTCCGAGAGGCCGAGCACGGCGGCCAGTGTGCGCGCGCTGAGGCCGAGCCGGTCGGCGGCGTTGACCACGGCCTTGGTGGCGACCGTGGCTTCGGAGGCGGGCGCGGACGGTTTTTCCAGAGCTTCCAGCATGGCCACAATTCCTTTCTCTGGAAGAAATATAATTGATTTCTTTCCAGAGACAAGGTTTTTCCTGTGGCCGACGCATCGGGACGGCCCGCGCCGGGCCGCCCTGCCCTCGTCCGCCTTATTCGACGCTGACCGGAACCTCGGTCGAGGTCCGCATGGCGTGGCTATAGGGGCAGACGATGTGGGCGGCGGCCACGAGGCGCTCGGCGAGCGCGCGTTCCATGCCCGGGATGTTGACCGAGAGCGCGACCTCGATGTGGAAGCCGGTGCCGTCGTCGCGCGGGCCGATGCCGACGCGGGCCGTGACCTTCGTGTCTTCCGGAATCTTCACCTTTTCCTTGCCGGCGACGGCCTTCAGCGCGCCGAGGAAGCAGGCGGAATAGCCGGCGGCGAACATCTGCTCCGGATTGGTGCCGGTGGCGCCGTCGCCGCCGAGTTCCTTCGGCACGGTCAGCTTGACGTCGAGAACGCCGTTGTCGGAAACGGCGCGGCCCGCACGTCCGCCGGTGGCGGAAGCCTGCGCGGTATAGAGAATGCTCATGTCCTTACTCCTTGTCTTCGGGTTTGCCAGCATTTATATATCGAACAATTGAGTTGCGTGCAATTGATTTTTGCACGTTGCAGCCCCGGCACAAAATTGAGAGAATGAGCCGGGGAAAACGGGACCGATCGTTCGGACCGAACGGATCAGGGGGCCGATCTGCGGATCGGTAAAATCATGCAGGACAAGAAGGCCATAAAAGGACCGCGTCTCGACAACCAGCTCTGCTTCGCCATCTACGGCGCCGCACACGCCTTCAACCGGGCCTACAAGCCGCTGCTCGAGCCGCTCGGCCTCACCTACCCGCAATATCTGGTGATGATGGTGCTCTGGGAGAACGACGCCCAGCCGGTGAAGGCGATCGGCGAGCGTCTGGGCCTTGATTCCGGCACGCTCTCACCGCTGCTGAAACGCCTCCAGCAGGCGGGCTACGTCGCCCGCGAGCGCTCCTCCGGCGACGAGCGGCAGGTGATCATCTCACTCACGGAAACCGGCGCCGCCCTGCAGCAGAAGGCGGCGAACGTCATGCAATCCATCGGCATCGCCACCGGCTGCAGTGTCGAGGAGATCGACAGCATGCGCGACCGGCTGCACGCGCTCCGCCGGCAGCTGGCACCGGAGGAGTAGCGGGCGGGTGCGGAGCTGCGGGTATCGTCTCAGGGGTTATGGGGCGGATGTGAACGGCGGCTTCGGGGCCGGGAGCGGCCTGTCCGATAATGGAATGCCGAACGGCGACAGCGGACATCCAGTCTTGTGGCGATGTGGTCTGGGTCGGCCCTTGGCGATCATTGCATTGATTTCGCGCCGTGCGTGCAATACGAGGAAGTGAACACATTTAGGATCTCAGTCCCATGAATGAAAAAATCAATGCGGCTGCAATCCGGACTCAGGCGGGCAGGCTCGAAGTGACCGTGCCAGAAGAGCTCTTGGTGGCGGGCCAGGAAAACTCTATAAGCTTCGTGTTGCGCAACCCATACAGCTCTTCAATAACTGTGCGGGAAGTGATTGGCCCGAGTTCCCAAAGCATCACTTCGATCTCGAAGACGAAACCAGGTAACGCAAACGGAAATGACGAGAGTTTTGTGAGCGGTTTTCGAGCGGCTCTTCCTCTTGTTTTTGCAAGCATCTCGGCCCCATTCGGCGTCCAAATAGAAACTTCAACCAAGTTTGACCGCACGGTAAATGTTACTGCGCGCCCCAATTCCTTGATCAAATTTGATGAAGACATTGGTCCTTACACAACTCTGAACATTGAAGCTGATGAGGGTTCAAAGGTTGAAATTGGAAAGAAAGTAACAGATACTCCGTCCGAACCAGGGCCCGTCATAATCCCCCCCGGAAGTGAACGCATCTTCACTGTATTTGTACGAACAAATCACTGGCTGCTTTTCACTCCTCAACGTTTTCTGATGAATATACAGCTTGGATTTGAGCTCGATGGCGAGTTCAAAAGCCAAGTTGTGAGTGCGAGTTTTTCGATAAATCCGCCTCTTATTTCGATATTATGCGGAGCAGTTCTCGGAGGCGGACTTGGAGCTTTGGCGCGGGCGCTTCAAACACCATCTGATCTAAGCCTATTGTCATTGGTGCAAGGCGCAGGTGCGATTGTAATGAGCATAATTGCTTCCATTACCCTGTCACGTAAAACCGGGGCACAAAGCTTTATAACCGTTGAAGACTTTTTCGGTGCGTTCGCCATCGGGGCACTAATTGGCTATGGCGGATCGGAATATTTTAGACGAGCTATTCTTCCAGGAGCCAGCGATCAACCCGTAAACGCGTCCGGATGACCGCTTTGCGGGCGCGAACCGGCCCGAAGCGATCATTACGCGTGAAGAGGATCGAGAAGTTTGCGGTGTCTTAGCATGGGCGCGGCTCTGACCCGCGAGTGGGGGTGCCGTATTGGATTTCGTGAGCTATAACAAAATCAACACCGCGCTCTGCTCCACCGGCTGCCGTTATGTTCTCGTTGATGCGATAGGTTAAGCGATGGAAGAACGAAGTTTGATTAGTGAACTGACGAAAGACGCCGACCGACCAGAATTTCCGCTTATATACAAGCTTTCGAATAGCCTTGATCAAGAGGTAGCGTCGCTTCGCCCAAATCGGATGAAGTTCATACACTACACCTCCCTGGCAGGCTTCTATGGAATTACGGAATCGGCTCGACTTCGATTCACCTCAGCGCGGAGCACAAATGATCCGTCGGAATTTCTCTTTGGCGAGAATGTCGTCGCGGAAGCCCTGAAACGGCTAGCTCCCAGGGAAAGAGGACGCGGCCGAGAAATAATTGAAAGCTGCGTCCGGGAGTTCCCCACGCGCACGTTCCAACCTTTCGTTTTCTGCATGTCCGAAGTGAGCGACGAGGAGGAGGAGACCGTAGGCGAACTAAGTCAATGGCGGCTATATGGATCAGACGGTCGTGGGATAGCGATCGTTTTTGATGTGTCACAAGCAAGTATGATGCGTCGTCTGCGCGACTTCGCGTCCTATCCCCGCCGCGTCGTTTACGGCGAAGCTGAAGGTGCAGACCTCGTAGAGGCTGAAGTGAGGGACTTCCTAGTAAAGGTTGCAGACAGCGGCGAGGCGGATAATTTCGACCCAATGGAACTAGGCAGCTATCTTGGCAACAAGGTTTTTTGGCTGCCCAGTGTCATCAAGCACAAAGCATACCGGCATGAACGAGAAGTACGCCTAATTAGGGGAGACATCGGTGAACATGCCGGCAACCCTCTCGTCTTCTTCGAAAAGCACGGTGTCCAACGTCCTTCTATTGAGAGATCAATTTCGGAAATAGTGGGAGATCCCCCGAACGAAAGACACAGGTCACCCATTTGCCGCGTAATAGTTGGTCCTTCGAGCGATCAGTCCGCGATAGAAGATAGTATCAGGTACTTTCTGGCCGCACGACGATGGGAGGTGCCCATTACTCGGTCTGACATTCCCTACCGGGCCATATGATGTCGATGTCTGAGCCTTTATACGATCGAAATGGTCGGGTCGCTGCGTTTATCTTAAGCCGCAGTCGGATTGTTACGCCTCAAGGTCGGAGTGTTGCTTGGGTGCGAGAACGCAGCATCTATGATTATCAGGGAGGTCACCTAGCTTGGTGGTATGGAGATCACATCCGAGATCACTCCGGTCAACTGATGTATTGGCTCCGCGGCGCATCTACAGGTCTGGTCCATCCGATCCCCCAGATTCCACCAATTCCTGGGATTCCCTCCATTGAACCAATCAAACCAATACCGTCCATCCCTCCGATGAAACCGATGCGACGGCTCTCCTGGAGTCAAAATCGACTGCCCGGACTCTGACTGCCAGACGGGGATGAATCAGATCAACCCAGCTCTTGGCATTTGTTTTCCTAATTAGCTTTTCCATTGGGAAAGCTGCAATCTTAGACACCTCGCCGCTGGCATGTCCGCCAGCGCCTCTTTGCAGACAAGGCGAGCGGACCGGCAGCTTTCGGGCTAACGATAGGACATGCTCAAGGGCCGATATGTAGGCGCAAAGCTGCCGACGCACCGGAGGAATAGGACACGGTCGCCACCGCAGGCTCCCATCACCCGCTGAAATCCCGCAGTTTGACCTCTTGCGCCCCTCGGCCCCGCCCCCGCAGCCCCGAACCCTCTCTACTGCCAGACGACGATGCGGGCCTTGTTGGGGACGCGGTCGTAGAGGTCGATGATGTCCTGGTTCATCAGGCGCACGCAGCCGGAGGAGACCGCCTTGCCGATCGACTGCCATTCCGGCGAGCCGTGCAGGCGGTAGAGCGTGTCTTCGCCGTTCTGGAAGATGTAGAGCGCGCGGGCGCCGAGCGGGTTCTTGAGGCCGGGCGGCATGCCGCCGTTGTCGGCGGAATATTTCGCGAGTTCCGGCTGGCGGGCGATCA
>DATGWU010000537.1:0-1566 GCA_035299345.1 Rhizobium sp. | reverse complement strand
TCACCGGCATGTCGAAGGCCATTTCCTTCACCGCGGCGGTGACGACGCGGCCGCGGGCGCGCTCGGCGGCTCGAATGCCGGAGGCGAGGTCCATCTGTGCCATGACCCAGCCGCCGAAGATGTCGCCCGCGGCATTGGCGTCGCCGGGCATGGCAAGCGTTCGGAGCGTGAGTTCGCCACAGGGTCTGGCGGTGTCGGTCATGACGTCGATTCCTTCGTTTCGTGGCATAGGCCGGCAGGCGGGAGATCGCCGGGGCCGCGCGGACACGGACCGGATTTCCGATCAGGCAGCGCGCCCCACGCAGAGCCGCAGGACGATGCCGCCCGACCTGATTAGGCAAAATCGTTCCTCTCCGCAATCGCGACGCGCGAAAGGCAGGCTTGTCCCCGGTGCAGGCATGCGACACATGCGGCCCGCGCGCCCCGCACGGCAGGGACAACGAAACGTTTACGGCTTGGCCGTAAGCTTGCAGGTGAACTTGCCGGATGGCCGGCGGCGGCAGAGTGGGTCCTGGTATGGCGTTCGTTTCCTTTCTGCAGCGTTCGATGCTGGTGCTGGCGTCCGGAACGGCGCTGGCCGGCTGCATGTCGGACGAACTGATCCCGCCGGCGGAGATCGGCGACACCACCGACTCCGCCATGCTCGAAAGCCCCGTCGGGACGGAGACTTCCGGGCGTCGGCTGATCGGCAGGGTTGACCGCGTCGATCGCGAGGACGTGGAGGAGAGCGCCTATTCCGCAGCACCGGCCCGCAACGGCGGCGCGCAGGCGATCGACTATCTCGATACGCCCAATCTCGCAGGCACCAACAGCGGTCAGGCGGCGACCATGCCGGTCGCGAGCGCGCCCCTCGACGATGCCGGGGAGGGAACGATGAATGCCGCGGGCGGGGACGACAGCCTCGCCACGGCCGATCCGGATGCCGGACAGACGGCGGCGGCAAGCTCCGGCGGTGCCTATGTCGTTCCCGAGGAGGGGATCAATATCGATGCCGGGCTCGGCGTGGCGGGCAGCGAGGCGGTTGCGGTGGAAGAGACGGCCGAGCCGGTGCCGACCGGGCCGATGACGATCGTCGAGAGCAATACCGAGCAGCCGGTGGTCGACGGGATCGGCACCGACACGCCCGTCGTCGTGCAGCCCGGAGCGTCGCAAACGACGGACGGCGAGCTGTAGCGGATCAGGCGGCAGGCGTACCGCAGGTGCCCGAGGCGCCCTTGCATCGACGGCGCGACAGACTAAACCCGCAAACAAGAGAGGCCATGCGTTCGACGATCGGGTCCGATCCCGCCCGCGGGCCGAAATCCGATACCTGACCCGTGACGGCCGGG
The DNA here is from genome assembly GCA_035299345.1 of Rhizobium sp. Classification (GTDB taxonomy): domain Bacteria; phylum Pseudomonadota; class Alphaproteobacteria; order Rhizobiales; family Rhizobiaceae; genus Allorhizobium. Next base: position 238 of record DATGWU010000537.1, on the reverse strand, counting down.
AGAGGGCGGGCGGTGCCGCCGCCTGGTCTTCCGCGCAGCCGGCCGGGCGCCGAAGGAAAGTTCATGTCGACCCTGCCTGATCTCGTCTTCTTCGCCGTGCTGCTGGTCTTCGCCGGCGCGCTGGCCGGATTGCTTGCCGGCCTGCTCGGCATCGGCGGCGGCGCCGTGCTGGTACCGGTCTTCTACCAGGTCTTCGGCTATGTGGGCATCGATCCGGCCGTCATCATGCATCTGGCGG
>DATGWU010000536.1:0-10155 GCA_035299345.1 Rhizobium sp. | reverse complement strand
ATTGCGGGACGCGATCCCCGCCGATACGCGGATCGAATACAGCCTGGCGATCGCCGCTTTCGGCGAGGCCCTGGCGTTCGAACCCGGAGCGGTCGTCTCCGGCTTTCTGCCGATCCGCTCGGAGGCCGACATCCGTCCGCTGATGGCGCGGCTGCGCGAGCGCGGTGCACGCCTCTGCCTGCCGGTGGTGCTCGACCGCGAGACCATCGTTTTCCGCGAGCTCCTGCCCGGCGCCGAACTCGTCTCCACGGGTTTCGGCACCCGCGGGCCGGGGCCGGAGGCGGCGGAGCTCGATCCGGACATCCTGCTGGTGCCGCTCGCCGCCTTCGACGGCCGCGGCCACCGCATCGGCTACGGCGCCGGCCATTACGACCGGGCGATCGCGCGATTGCGGCAAAAAGGGCGTGATCCCCGGCTGATCGGCATTGCATTCGCCTGCCAGGAAGTGGCACATGTCCCCTTCGAACCGCACGATGTCGGGCTGGAAACCGTGGTGACGGAGAACGGCATGCGGACTTTTGAATGATGATGACTGGATACGCGAATGCGCTTGCTTTTTCTCGGTGACATGGTCGGCAAGACCGGACGGACGGCGGTCTGGGAGCGGCTTCCCGGCCTGATCTCTGACCTGAAGCTCGACTTCGTCATCGTCAACGGAGAGAACGCCGCCGGCGGCTTCGGCATCACCGAGGACATCTACCTCGAAACCATCAATGCCGGTGCCGATGTCGTGACCACCGGAAACCACGTGTGGGACCAGAAGGAGGCCGTCTCCTTCTGCGAGCGCCACGACCAGTTCCTGCGCCCCGCCAACTATCCGGCGGGAACGCCCGGCAAGGGCTCCGGCGTCTTCTATGCCCGCAACGGCGCGCGCGTCCTCGTCGCCAACATCATGGGCCGGGTCTTCATGCATCCCGAGCTCGACGATCCCTTTACATCCGCGGAGGCGATCCTTTCGGCTTGCCCGCTCAAGGAACAGGCCGACGCCATCGTCTTCGATTTCCACGCCGAGGCGACCAGCGAGAAGCAGTGCTTCGGCCATTTCGTCGACGGTCGCGCGAGCTTCGTCGTCGGCACCCATACGCATGTGCCGACAGCCGATCACCAGATCCTGAACGGCGGCACGGCCTACATGTCGGATGCCGGCATGTGCGGCGATTACGACTCCTCGCTCGGCATGGACAAGGAAGAGCCGCTCAACCGCTTTATCTCGAAGATGCCGAAGGGGCGGTTCGAGGCGGCGCACGGGCCGGCGACGATCTGCGGCGTCGGCGTCGAGATTTCCGACCGCACCGGCCTCGCCGAGAAGATCGCGCCGCTCCGGATCGGGCCGCGGCTCACCGAGACGCTTCCGGACTTCTGGCGCTAAGCCCGCCACGGCGGCGCTGACGCAAATGTGAGCCTCTGCGGCTTTACCTCGCCGCCGTCCTGTCTCATCCTGTGCCATCGGATGGATGGTGCGGGGCCGGCATGATGCTGCGACTTGCCATGGCGTTCATTTCCCTGATCGTTGCCGCCGCCGGCGCCCGCGCTGCGGAAGAGCGCCCGCCGGTCAGCGAATGCCAGCTCGTCGCCGAGACCCTGCCGAAGGCGACATTCGTGCGCTTCGACGCTTCTCCCTCCCTTCAGCTCGCCGCCGCCGAGCGCGAGGTGACGATCACCTATCTCGGCCATTCGACCTTCCTGATCGAGACGCCGGGCGGCATCTCGATCGCGACGGACTATAACGGCTGGCTGCGCGCGCCGCGTATGCCGGACGTGGTGACGATGAACAAGGCGCATTCGAGCCATTACACGCTCGCACCGGACCCTGCGATCGCCAATGTCCTGCACGGCTGGAGCGATACGCCCGGCGACAAGGCGGTGCATCGGGTGGTCGTCGGCGATGCCTATATCCGCAACGTCACCACCGATATCCGCAGCTTCGGCGGCTTCGAGGCGAACGGCAACTCGATCTTCATCTTCGAGGTCGCGGGGCTCTGCATCGGCCATCTCGGGCACCTGCACCACGAGCTGACGGACGGGCACTTCGCCGAAATCGGGCGGCTCGACGTCGTCATGGTTCCCGTCGACGGCGGGCTGACCATGGGTGCCGACAGCATGAGCCGGACGGTGAAGCGGCTCCGCTCGGCGCTGATCCTGCCGATGCACCGCCGCGGTCCGCCGATCGCCGATTTCCTCGCGATGTTCGACGCGGGCTTCGACTGGAAGATTTCCGACAGCGCCTCCGTCACGGTCTCCATCGCCACCCTGCCGCAAAAGCCGCTGATCCTGGTGCTGAGGGGCGTCTGAGATCCGCCTACCGGCGGGTAAGGCGAACTTCGCCCTCGACGGCGAGCCCGATCTTGCCGCGACCGAGCTGCAGGAGACGGATCGGCAGGTGCTTCTCGTCGAGCCGGCGCCGCAGCAGCAGGAGGCGGGTCTCCAGGTTATCCTTGTAGTCGGGCAGGCGGAGGCTGGTATCGAGGCGGATTTCGCGGTTGGTGAATTCCCGCCGACCGCTTTCCAGATAGTGGTGGAGCATGTGCACCAGCAGCCGCCCCGCCACGCCCTTGATCACATAGTCGCCGTCGATGAAGACGCTGTCGTCGAAGGGGTGATGGGCGACGTCGACCCGGCTGCCATCGGGAGCGGTCGCGACATCGGCCGGGAAGGCGGCTTCCGGATCGAAGGACATGCGTTCGCAGAGCGCGAGTGCCACCGCCGCCTGCCGGGCGACGATTGCGAGCGCCGCCTCATCCTCGCGGGTGAAGGCGAGGCGCCTCCCGCTCTCGACGAAGAGGACACCCTCGACATGTCCCTGGACGAGGAGCGGCACGGCGATCTGGCTCATGGCGTCCGCCATGCCCGGCAGCACGATCTCCCGCGTCCGGTTCTCGTCCGGCGAGGAGTGGCGCACCGCCGATCCGAAGCGGCGGATGCGGCTCATGTCGCTCACCTTGACGGTCCTGCCGCTCGCCGCCGCCGATCCGATCAGTCCTTCGCCGAACGGCACCTCGGCGCCGATGCCCGAGGGGACATAACCGGTGCTGCCGATGGCGGTGATCTGCGCTTTCTCGCCGTAGCTCTGGAAAAGCAGTGCATGGCCGAAGCCGAGATGCGCGGAAATACCTTCGAGGAGCGCATCGACGACACCGCCCGCATCCGTCGCCGCGCCGATGACGGCGACAATGTTCTCGGCGGCGACCAGCCGGTCCGATCGCGGGCGTCTGGACGCATCGGCCGCCTCGACCGGCGAGTGGACGGCTTCGATGGCGACGACACGGAACACGTCGACGCAGCGCAGCCGCATGACGTCGCTCAAGCCCACCTGTGCGCCGCCGGCGGCGACCTCCTGCGCGAGCCGGTCGAAGAGGGCGCCGTCCTCCAGCGTATAGGCGAAGGCGAGCTGCAGGCGAAACTGCGCTCCGGTCAGCCCGTCGACCACGACCAGTGTCGCCTTCGGGTTGAGGCGGATATTGGCGGCGGTCTTGGCGAAGAACTGGTTGGAGAGCGCCACGTGCCGGTCGTCCACCATCGACACGTGGGAGAGATAGGAAATGTTCGGCACGCCTTCGGCATCGGCGGTGGCGATGATCGAGGGAATGACGCCCTCGAAACACGCTTCGAGATCGCGGAGGGCAATCGTCATGTCGCCGCACTCCAGAGCCTCGATCCGGCCTTGGCGCCGGGCGTCTGCACATAGACCGAGGCGACGTCCACGGTCACCAGCCGCGCGTCGCGGTGGCTGAGCCAGGGCGCGATGATCTCCGGCGCCAGTCCGAGGCGCATCAGCGCGGAGACCATGGCGACCATATAGCGTTCCGAGCGGTTGATCTCGTCTGCGGCGGCATCCCGCACCGCCGCCTTGCCCTTGATCTGGTAGGTCACGTAGTCGGCGGGGCGCGAGAAGGTCGCGGCAATTTCGCCGTTCGCCCTGAGGTTGGCGATCGTGCCCGGCCACTGCCAGGCGGAGATGACGAGCGCGATCCGGCGTCCGTCGAGCGGCCATGCGCCGACGCTACGGCCGACCTCCGGGCGGCGGTCGGCATCCGCCGTCCCGATGATCTGCATCACCGGGCTTTCGATGAAGGCCGCCAGTTCGTGGTCCAGCATGGAATCTCTCCCTTTCGACATCCATAGCGCAGCCCGCGAAGTTTTAGGATTCCCGTTGCCCGGTTTAGCAAGCTTTTAGGAAACGGCCGTCGCCGAAGCGCCTATTGGCAAGGCTCCCAGCGAACGACGGAGAGCAGGATGAAACAGCAAACGACAGCGATGCCCGACAATTGCGTCGCCGTGATCGGTGCCGGACCGGGCGGACTTACCACGGCGAAGTGGCTCGCGGCCCACGGGCTCGAACCGGTCGTCTTCGAGGCGTCGGCCCGGATGGGCGGCCAGTGGAACTCGACCTCGGCGAGCAGCGCCGTCTGGCCGGGCATGCGCACCAATACGAGCCGGATCATGACGGCCTTTTCCGATCTCGACCACGCAGCCGGCAGCGCGACCTATCTCACCCAGGACGAGATGCTCGATTATCTTGAGCGTTACGCCTTCGTCTCGGGACTGCTGCCCAAGCTGCGGCTGTCGACGCGGGTGGAGAGCCTCGAACCTGCGACCGGCGGCGGCTGGCTCGTCCGCTCGGCGAGCGGCGGGCGCGAGCGCTCGGAAGTCTTCCGGCGGGTCGTGGTAGCGACGGGTCGCTGCGGTACGCCGTCGGTCCCTGAAATTTCGGGCCTCTCGGGCTTTTCCGGATCGCTCGGCGCCATCCACGCCGCCCAGTACAATGGCGTCGAGCGCTATCGCGGCCGCCATGTGCTCGTCGCCGGCTGCTCGATCAGCGCGCTCGAAATCGCCTCGGAGCTTGCTTATGGCGGCGCGCGGGTCACGGTTGCCAATCGCCGCCAGCGCTACGTCCTGCCGAAGCTGATCTCCGGCGTGCCGACCGAGCACGTCATGTTCACCCGCGCCGCAGCGCTTCTCGGCGGCGTCTTGCCGCCACCGGAGCTTGCCGCGGGGCTGCGGGCCAAGGTGCTCGCCGTCGCCGGCAATCCGGCGCAGTTCGGCGCGCCGGTTCCCGACGACGACATCTTCGCCGCCGGCATCACCCAGTCGCAGCAGTTCCTGCCGGCGGTGGCGGAGGGGCGCATCGCGGTCATGCCGTGGATCGATGAGATCGACGGGAACCGTGTCCTCTTCCGCGGCGGCCGCCGGGGCGAATTCGACGGCATCATCCTCGGGACCGGCTATCGCCTGTCGCTGCCGTTCCTCGATGCCGCGACGGCAGCGACGCTCGGCCTCGACGATGTCCACATGGACCTCCACGACCACACCTTCCACCCCGACCTGCCGGGACTGGCCTTCCTCGGCCTTTACGATCTCGTCGGTCCCTATCTGCCGGTGCTGGAGCTGCAGGCCCGCTGGATCAGCTATTGTTTCGCCGGGGTCGTGCCGATGCCGTCGCAGGCGGAGATGGTGGAAGGCATCGAAAGGGCGAAGGCCATGCGCGCCGGGCCGCCGGCAGTGCCGATGCATGTCGCCGCCCTCGGCTTCGCGCGCAATGCCGGGGTCGATCCGGATCTCTCCGCGCGGCCGGATCTCGAACGGGCGCTGCTCTTCGGTCCGCTCTCGGCCATCTCCTTCCGCCTCGACGGTGCAGATGCGCTCCCCGATGCGACCCTGCGGGTGCAAGGGGCCGCCGCCGCCTTCGGTGCCGTCGCCCATCCCGCCTTCACGGCGGAGGAACAGGCGATCCGCGGTCTCGTGCGGCGCGAGGCATTGTCTTCCGCCGCCTGATCGTCCGGGGCCGCCGCCGGGCGGCCCCCTCGCAACCGCCCGCCGCGGGGCCTGCGGCGGCGGAAATACCCCTGCTGCACTTGAACCGGGCGGTTTTCGCTCTTATAAGGCGCCATTCCCAACAATAAGTGTGATCAGGGGTGCCATGGCTGGCCATTCACAGTTCAAAAACATCATGCACCGCAAGGGCCGTCAGGATGCCGTGCGGTCGAAAATGTTCTCCAAGCTCGCGCGCGAAATCACGGTTGCCGCCAAGACCGGCCTGCCGGACGTGACCATGAATGCGGCTCTTCGCCTGGCTGTTCAGAACGCCAAGGCGCAGTCGATGCCCAAGGACAACATCGAACGCGCCATCAAGAAGGCATCGGGCGCCGATGCCGAAAGCTATGACGCGATCCGATACGAGGGTTATGGTCCGGGCGGCGTCGCCGTCATCGTCGAGGCGCTGACCGACAACCGCAACCGCACCGCATCCTCCGTGCGCTCGACCTTCTCGAAGGCCGGCGGCGCGCTCGGTGAAACCGGCTCGGTTTCCTTCTCCTTCGATCGCGTCGGCGAAATCACCTACAAGCTTTCCGTCGGCGACGCCGACAAGGTGATGGAAGCGGCGATCGAGGCCGGTGCCGAAGACGTCGTTACCGACGAGGACGGCCACACCATCTATTGCGGCTTCGAGGACATCAACGAAGTCTCGAAGGCGCTGGAAACGACCCTCGGCGAAGCCGAATCCGTCAAGGCGATCTGGAAGCCGCAGAACACGATCGAAGTCGACGAGGAAAAGGCGCAGTCGCTGATGAAGCTCATCGACACGCTGGAAGACGACGACGACGTGCAGAACGTCTATTCGAACTTCGAAGTCTCCGACGAGGTCATGGCCAAGCTCTCGGCCTGATCGTCAAGGCACGACACAAGAGAGGCCCGGTTGCTCGCGCAGCCGGGCCTTTGCCGTATTCAGGAATGGGGATGCGCCTGGCCTTCCCGCTCGCGGGGAGAGGAGACGTGCCCGCGAAGCCTCGCATGCGGCAGGTACGGTGCGGCATTGCCTTCTTCCCGTGCCGGACAGGACGTGGCGATTATACACCACGCCGTCATGCTCGGGCTTGACCCGAGCATCCACGACACCTTCGCAAGGCCTACCACAGTTCTGGGTACAGATCGTGCCAGTCCGGGTTCAGGGACTCGATCAGCTCGATTTTCCACCGACGATACCCGCGCTTCAGAGACTTTTCCCTCTGGATTGCGGAGCCGATGCTCTGGTGTTCCTCATACCAGACAAGCCTTTTCAGGCCATAGGTCGATGTGAAGCCTTTTACAAGCTCTTCGCGATGCTCATAGATCCGGCGCTCCAGATCGGATGTGACGCCGATATAGAGCGTACCATGCTTGTGGTTGGTCATGATGTAGACAAATCCCGCCATGCGGGAAATGTTGCTTCGCTTTGGATCCTCGGGTCGAGCCCGAGGATGACCGCCTTCTTGAGGCTTGCGGGCGGAGCCCTTCGCGTCGTCTGTATTACGCCGCCGCGCCGCGGGCGCCGCCGATCACGCCGACGAGGTCGTTGACGATGCGCTCGATCTGGCCGCGGTCGTCGCCTTCCGCCATCACGCGGATCAGCGGTTCGGTGCCGGAGGGGCGGATCACCAGGCGGCCGCTCTTGGAGAGTTCGCTCTCGGCGTCGGCGATCGCCTGCTTCACCGTCTTGTCCTCGAGCGGTTTGCCGCCGGAGATGCGGACATTGCGCAGGAGCTGCGGCACGGGATCGAAGCGATGGCAGATCTCGCTCACCGTCTTGCCGGTGCGCTTGACGCAGGCCAGAATCTGCAGCGCCGCAATGATGCCGTCGCCGGTGGTGCCGAAGTCGGAGAGCACGATGTGGCCCGACTGCTCGCCGCCGACATTGTAGTGGTGCTGGCGCATGTATTCGACGACATAGCGGTCGCCGACCTTGGTGCGGGCGAGATTGAGGCCCTTGCCGTTGAGGAAGCGTTCCAGCCCAAGGTTGGACATCACGGTCGCCACGATGCCGTCGCCCTTGAGGCTCTGGTCGTTCGCCCAGGTCTCGGCGATCACCGCCATCAGCTGGTCGCCGTCGACGATGGCGCCGTTCTCGTCGACGATGATGACGCGGTCGGCGTCGCCATCGAGCGCGATGCCGATGTCGGCGCGCACTTCGTGGACCTTCTTCTGCAGCGCGGACGGATGGGTCGAGCCGCAATCGAGATTGATGTTGGTGCCGTTCGGCTCGTTGCCGATGGTGATCACCTCGGCGCCGAGTTCCCAGAGCGCGGCGGGCGCCACCTTGTAGGCGGCGCCGTTGGCGCAGTCGATGGCGATCCTCAGGCCATGCAGGGTGACGTCACGGGGCAGGGTGCGCTTGACGAACTCGATATAGCGATAGATGTCGCCGTCGACGCGCTTGGCGCGGCCGATCTCGTTCGAGGGCGCGAGCTGCGCATAGATGTCCTTGTCCAGCAGCGCCTCGATCTGCTGCTCGATCTCGTCGGAAAGCTTGTAGCCGTCCGGGCCGAAGAGCTTGATGCCGTTGTCGGCGAAGGGATTGTGCGAAGCGGAGATCATGACGCCGATATCGGCGCGCAGCGAGCGGGTCAGCATGGCGACCGCGGGCGTCGGGATCGGCCCGAGCAGGAAGACGTCGAGGCCCGCGGCGGTGAAGCCCGCGACGAGGGCGTTCTCGAGCATGTAGCCGGAAAGGCGGGTATCCTTGCCGATCACCACACGGTGCCGATGCTGGCCGCGGCGAAAGATCGTGCCCACGGCGATGCCCACCCGCATGGCGAGATCCGGCGTCATCGGAAAGACGTTGGACTGTCCACGGATACCGTCCGTACCGAAATAGCGACGTGACATGTGTACTCCCGAAGTGCATTGGCGGTGCCGCGGGCGGTCTCAGGCTTCCTCTCGCGACGGCGCGCAGACGGGGCCGAGGGCGCGGCACCCTCTCGGGCTGCTCATGCCACAAAACGCGCGAAACGGCACGTAAATTCGCGTCAATGCCCAATATATCCTGTTACCGGAAACGAAAGGGACCGCCGGTCTTTCGAGCGGCGGTCCCGTGTTCTTGCAGGTATGACTGCGGAGGAGCGGTCAGTGCGGCTGGGGTTCCAGACCGCCCTCGGCCTCTCCGCCCTTGGCGCCGGTATCCTTCTTGACGCCGGTCGTCGGCACGGCCGAGCCGCGGCTCGGCGGCGTGTCGTCGCCGAGGTCGCGGGCGGGCTTCTCGCCCTTCAGCAGCGCCTTGATCTCGTCGCCGGTCAGCGTCTCGTATTCCAGCAGGCCCTCGGCCAGCGCGACGAAGTCGTCGTGCTGTTCGGTGAGGATGCGATGTGCGTCGACATAGGCCTCGTTGATCAGGCGGCGCACTTCGTTGTCGATCTTCTGCGCGGTCGATTCCGAGACGTTGCGGCTCTGCGAGACGGAATGACCGAGGAAGACTTCCTGCTGGTTCTCGCCGTAGGCGACCTGGCCGAGTTCGTCGGAGAAACCCCACTGGGTGACCATGGCGCGGGCGAGCTTGGTCGCCTGCTCGATGTCAGAGGCGGCGCCGGAGGTGATGTTCTCCTTGCCGAAGGTCAGTTCCTCGGCGACGCGGCCTCCCATCATGATCGCCAGCCGGGAGACCATCCACTTGTAGCTCATCGAGTAGCGGTCGCCCTCGGGAAGCTGCATGACCATGCCGAGCGCACGGCCGCGCGGAATGATCGTCGCCTTGTGCAGGGGATCGGCGATCGGAACGTTGAGGGCGAGGATCGCGTGACCTGCCTCGTGATAGGCGGTCAGCTTCTTCTCGGCCTCGGTCATGGCGGACGAGCGGCGTTCCGCGCCCATCATGATCTTGTCCTTGGCGTCTTCGAATTCCTGCATGGTGACGACGCGCTTGTTGCGCCGCGCCGCCATCAGCGCCGCCTCGTTGACGAGGTTCATCAGATCGGCGCCGGAGAAGCCCGGCGTGCCGCGGGCGAGCACCTTGAGGTCGACATTCGGCGCCAGCGGAACGTTGCGGGCATGGACCTTGAGGATGCGTTCGCGGCCAACGATGTCCGGGTTCGGAACGACGACCTGACGGTCGAAGCGGCCCGGACGCAGGAGTGCGGGATCGAGAACGTCGGGACGGTTGGTCGCGGCGATCAGGATGATGCCTTCATTGGCCTCGAAGCCGTCCATCTCGACGAGGAGCTGGTTGAGGGTCTGCTCGCGCTCGTCATTGCCACCGCCGAGGCCGGCGCCGCGATGACGGCCGACCGCGTCGATTTCATCGATGAAGATGATGCACGGCGCATTCTTCTTGGCCTGGTCGAACATGTCGCGCACGCGGCTGGCGCCGACGCCCACAAACATCTCGACGAAATCGGAGCCCGAGATGGT
>DATGWU010000535.1:0-8764 GCA_035299345.1 Rhizobium sp. | reverse complement strand
CGCCCACGCCGCTGACAGATACGTGATTGCGACCGGCGAAAATGCGATCCTTGATGAGGAAATTTCGTTCCTCGAAGGACCTGCTTTGCCCGATGGTGAAGCCGACTCGTTCTTCTTGCCGCAGCCGACGGAAGATCGCTTCAGCCTTTATGAGCACGCCGCTCGCGCCCTCGATCTGGCAGTCGCCCGTACCGGCGTTCACGGTCTGCCGCTCATTCTCGGCGGCGACTGGAACGACGGCATGAATCGCGTCGGCCACAAGGGACAGGGCGAGAGCGTCTGGCTCGGGTGGTTCCTGGCGGGGACTCTGAAATCATTCCTTGCCTATGCGGAGGAGCGCGGCGACAGCGCCCGCGTCGCGCGGTGGACGGCGCATCTCACAGAACTCGCCTCCGCTCTCGAGAGTGCCGGGTGGGACGGCGAATACTACCGCCGTGGCTATTTCGACGACGGCACCCCACTGGGGTCGGCCCAATCGGAAGAATGCCGCATAGACTCGATCGCCCAGTCCTGGAGCGTTCTCTCGCATCAGGCCCCGCCGGAGCACGCGGCGGCGGCCGTCGACGCTGCCGTCGCGAAACTGGTCGACGACGAGGCCGGCATCATCCGGCTTTTCACTCCTCCCTTCGAGAAGACGGCAGCGGACCCGGGGTATATCAAAGCCTATCCTCCGGGTGTCCGCGAGAACGGTGGCCAGTACACCCATGCCGCCATCTGGCTCGGCATGGCGCTTGCCGAGCTCGGTCGCGACGACGATGCCTGGCGCTGCTTCAATATTCTCAATCCGTTGAAACACGCCCTCGACGCGGATGCAGCAGAACGCTACCGGGTTGAACCCTACGTCGTGGCGGCAGATGTCTACGGCGACGGGGCTTATCTCGGGCGCGGCGGCTGGACCTGGTATACCGGTTCGGCGGGTTGGCTCTATCGCTTCGCGGTCGAGGGTATCCTTGGGGTCACCAGACGGGGCGACACGCTGTTCGTCCGTCCGTGCCTGCCTCCCGAATGGCAGGGCTTCGAAGCGACGCTCACGATCGCCGGGCGCGTGTATGGCATCGCCGTCAAGCGGTCGAAAGACGGCGGCTACGAGGTAACCGTCGATGGAAAGAGGTTGGCCGACGATGCAGGCGGCTTCACGCTCGCGAAATCCAGATAGCTCCCACACCGACACCGGGAACCAGAACGCAAGCAAGGCATACGAACTGAAAAGCCCCGGAGATCACTCTCCGGGGCTTCGTTTCGTCCAATTGCGAGGTTGATTATCCTTCGAAGACGACCAGCAAATCCTTGGCGTCGATCTGGTCTCCCGCCTTCACCAGCACCTCGGCGACGACGCCGTCCCGGTCAGCGTGGATCGCCGTCTCCATCTTCATCGCTTCGATGGAGAGCAGAACATCGCCAGCTTTGACCTTGTGGCCGGACGAAATGGCAACCGTCGAAACGACTCCCGGCATCGGCGCTCCGATATGTGCCGGATTACCCGTTTCCGCCTTGCGACGAACGGCGCCGGCTGCGGCTCCGTGGGTACGGTCCGGCACCTTGATGCGGCGCGGTTGCCCGTTGAGTTCGAAGAAGACGGTAACCATCCCCTTGTCGTTGGCGACGCCGATCGCCTGATTGACGATGACCAGTGTCTTCCCCTTCTCCAGATCGACGAAGAGCTCCTCGCCGGCCGGCAGGCCGTAGAAATAGTTCGGCGTGGGGATGACTGATACCGGGCCATAGGTCTCGGCAGCGAGTGCGTAGTCTGTGAAGACCTTCGGATACATCAGATAGGATGCGAGCTCGAAGTCGGTGACCTTACGCTCGAGCTTTTCCTCGATCGCAGCATGCTCGGCCTCGATGTCCGTTTCGGCGAGAAGCGAACCGGGACGTACGGCGTAGGGCTTTTCGCCCTTCAATACCTTCTTCTGCAAGCCTTCCGGCCATCCGAGTGGTGGCTGCCCCAGGTCTCCCCTCAGCATGGAAACGACCGACTCCGGGAAAGAAACATCCTTCTCCGGACTGACCACGTCCTCCACCGTGAGGTCCTGGCTGACCATCATCAGCGCCATGTCGCCGACGACTTTGGAGGATGGCGTCACCTTGACGATATCGCCGAACATCTGGTTGGCGTCGGCGTAGGCCTGCGCTACCTCATGCCAGCGCGTCTCGAGACCGAGCGACCGGGCCTGCTCCTTGAGGTTCGTGAATTGTCCCCCCGGCATCTCGTGCAGGTAGACTTCCGAGGCCGGTCCCTTGAGATCGCTCTCGAAGGCGGCGTACTGATTGCGGACGGCCTCCCAGTAGAAGGATATGCGGCGAATCCAGTAGGGATCGAGTTCAGGATCCCGCTCCGAGCCGCGCAGGGCTTCGACGATCGAACCCAGGCAGGGCTGCGAGGTGTTGCCGGAAAGCGCATCCATGGCGGCATCGACGGCGTCGACGCCGGCATCCACGGCCGCAAGAACCGTCGCGGCGGAAATCCCCGACGTATCATGGGTGTGGAAATGGATCGGCAGGCTCGTTGCCTCGCGCAGCGCCTTGAACAGGATCTTCGCGGCAGCAGGTTTGAGGAGCCCCGCCATATCTTTGACGGCGATGATATGGGCGCCCGCCTTTTCGAGCTCTGCTGCCAGCGCCGTGTAGTATTTCAGATCGTACTTCGCGCGCGCCTCGTTCAGGATATCGCCGGTATAGCAGATCGCGGCCTCGCAGAGCTTGTTCTCCTCGGCAACGGCATCCATCGCCACGCGCATGTTGTCCACCCAGTTCAGGCAGTCAAAGACGCGGAAGAGATCGATGCCACCGGCCGCGGCCTGGCGGACGAAATATTTGACGACGTTGTCGGAGTAGTTTTTGTAGCCGACTCCGTTGGCGCCGCGCAGCAGCATCTGCAGCAGGAGGTTCGGGGCACCTTCGCGAATGAGCGCCAGCCGCTCCCACGGGTCTTCGGTAAGAAAACGCATCGAGACGTCGAAGGTTGCGCCGCCCCAGCATTCCAGCGAAAGGAGGTTCGGCAACGCACGGGCGTAGGTACCCGCAACGCGAGCGATGTCGAAAGTGCGCATGCGGGTCGCCAGCAGTGACTGGTGGCCGTCGCGCATTGTCGTGTCGGTCACGAGGACACGCTTCTGGTCGCGCATCCATGCGGCAAACTTCACCGGGCCCAGTTGATCGAGCAATTGCTTCGTGCCGTCTCGCACCTCCCCTTCGATGAACGGCAGGACAGGATCAGCAGCATCCTCCGGCGGGCGCGGACGGCCCTTCACCTCGGGATGGCCGTTCACGGTGACGTCGGCGAGATAGGTGAGCAGCTTGGTTGCACGGTCCTGGCGCTTCACCTGTGCGAAGAGTTCGGGCGTCGAGTCGATGAACCGCGTCGTATAGCTGTTGTCGAGGAATTTCGGATGACCGATGATCGCTTCGAGGAAGGTGAGGTTCGTTGCCACGCCACGGATGCGGAATTCACGCAACGCGCGGTCCATTCGCCGGATCGCCTCCTCCGGCGTCGGCGCCCAGGCGGTCACCTTTTCCAGCAGCGGATCGTAGTAGCGGGTGATGACGGCCCCCGAATAGGCGGTGCCACCATCCAGTCGAATACCGAACCCGGTCGCTCCGCGATAGGCCGTAATACGACCGTAGTCGGGGATGAAGTTCTGCTCCGGGTCTTCGGTCGTGATCCGGCACTGCAGCGCATGCCCGTTGAGACGGATATCTTCCTGCTTCGGAACGCCGGATTCGGGCGTGCCGATTGCATGCCCTTCGAGGATATGGATCTGCGCCTTGACGATATCGATCCCGGTCACCGCCTCCGTCACCGTATGCTCGACCTGGATGCGCGGGTTGACTTCGATGAAGTAGAATTTTCCGGTGTCGGCATCCATCAGATACTCGACCGTACCCGCGCCGATGTAGGTGGTCGCACGGGCGATCTTCAGCGAGTATTCGGCGAGTTCCTTGCGCTGGGCGGCGTTCAGGTAGGGTGCCGGAGCACGCTCGACGACCTTCTGGTTACGGCGCTGGATGGAGCAGTCTCGTTCATAGAGATGCACGGCATTGCCGTGAGTATCGCCGAGGATCTGGCTTTCAACGTGCCGAGCGTTCTCGACCAGCTTCTCAAGGTAGACCTCGTCCTTGCCGAACGCCGCCTTGGCTTCGCGCTTGGCCTCGGTAACTTCGCGCGCCAGATCCTTCGGATCGCGGATCGCGCGCATCCCGCGCCCGCCGCCGCCCCAGGAGGCCTTCAGCATCACCGGATATCCGATCTTTTCGGCCATGCGGGCGACCTCTACCATATCGTCGGGCAGCGGCTCGGTCGCCGGCACCACCGGCACGCCGACGCTGATTGCAAGATTGCGCGCCGCAACCTTATTGCCCAACTGGCGCATGGTGTCGGCCTTGGGTCCGATAAAAGTGATGCCCGCAGCATTGCAGGCGTCGACGAATTCCGGACTTTCGGAAAGGAGGCCATAGCCGGGATGGATCGCGTCGGCTCCCGAAAGCTTGGCAACGCGGATAATTTCCTCGATGGAGAGGTAACTTTCGATGGGGCCGAGATCACGGGCAAGATGCGGGCCGCGCCCGACCTGATAACTCTCGTCGGCCTTGAAACGGTGCAGGGAGAGCTTGTCTTCCTCGGCCCAGATCGCGACTGTTTTCAGTCCCAGTTCGTTCGCCGCACGGAAAACGCGGATGGCGATCTCGGATCTGTTGGCAACAAGAATCTTGGAAATGGTCAAATCGGTCTCCTCAGTCGATCGGCCACGGGCATGCTGCACCGCGAAATCTCCTTATCCTGTTGTCACAGGAAGTTCAATTTGTCCGACCGACTGGGAGAAAAATATGGCGTCTCAGGTTATCAGCCCGAGGCGGAACGCGAGTGCCACAACATGCTGGCGATTCTTCGCATTCAGCTTGTCCTGAATGCCGTTCATGTACCAATCCACCGTGTGGTTCGAGATTTTGAGAATCCGGCTGATGTCGTTAGAGGTGAGACCGTCGGCCAGATAGTTCAGGACCTCCATTTCACGACGCGTCATCCGCGTTTCGACCTTGCTGACGGACTCGAGTTCCCCCGACTGGCGCCGCAGCTCCATCAGCCGCCAGAACGCCTTTTTCGCAACGGCTTCGAAGAGCGTCATTTCGACAGGTGAAAGCTCGACGGGCTTGCCGCCGACAGTCATGTTGCCGAGGAGGCCGTTGCGACCATGGATTGGAAAGATATAGCCGTCTTCCAGCCCGAAGCGCTGAGAATCGGCCATCATGCGTTCCATGCGCTTGCGGTGAGGATCCCCGCGGAAAACTGAGATCGTGTCACGCCAGCGGAATCCGCGTTGCGCCTGACCGAGGTATCGAACTGTCGGATCGATGAGGACATACTTCTTTGCGATGTAGGTTTCCGGCCACCGCTCCGGCCAACGCCCCGCCAGCACCAGTCTCATCGGATTCTCGTTCGGCTTCGGCTGCCGGACGACGCCATAGTAGTCGAACTGATAGTGGTTCAGCAGTTTCTCAAGCTCCGCCGTCAGATCCTCGGCATTCTTGCATTCGTCAGCTACAACCAGGAACTGAACGATCTGGTTTATGCTCATCTGTATCCCCTCTGACGCGCCGCGGCATCCACCTTCGGAATGCCTTCGGATATTTCCACGAGCTCTTGTGTCGTGCGGTGAAGCTAGACTACCAGAATCGGTTAGGATGCCCTTAATTACGACATGCAAAATCTTGTCATGCAATCGAAAACTGGCTAGCGCAGACCCGCTGACTTATAGTGGTTTCTGCCGAAATTATGCCCGACAGGTCCGCTTATGCTGAGACGCACGGATGCGACCCACTCGACGAAGCACCACGATGGCTTGCTTCGCCCGAAGGACGCGAACCACACGTATACGGCAACGCGCACGAATTGAGAGAACACCATTGTCTTTGCTTCAAGTCTATATAAAAGCGCTGCGATATCTCGCAACCTACCGCATGAAGGTCGCGCTGGTCGTCGTCGCCAACATTATCTTGGCCGTCATCACGATCGTGGAACCGGTGCTTTTCGGACGAATCGTTGATGCGATTTCGGAAAAGCGAGATGCCACGAGTATCCTCATATTGTGGGGATGCTTCGGTGTATTCAACACCATCGCCTACGTCCTGGTCGCCCGCGAAGCCGATCGTCTGGCGCATGGTCGCCGTGCCGACCTTCTCACCGAAGCCTTCGGGCGCATTATCTCCATGCCGCTCAACTGGCATCACCAGCGTGGAACATCCAATGCGCTCCACACGCTGCTCCGCGCGAGCGAGACGCTGTTCGGGCTCTGGCTCGAGTTCATGCGCACGCACCTCGCGACAATCGTTGCGCTTACGCTCCTGCTTCCGACGGCACTTTCGATGGACTTCCGCCTGACGATCGTGCTGGTGGTGCTCGGCGTTCTTTACATGATCATCGGCAAGACAGTGATGAACCGGACGAAAGAGGGCCAGGCTTCGGTCGAGAGGCATTATCACACCGTCTTCTCGCATGTGAGCGATTCGATCAGCAACGTCTCGGTGGTACACAGCTACAATCGTATTGAGGCCGAGACACGAGCGCTCAAGCAATACACCCAACAGCTCCTCGCCGCCCAATACCCCGTCCTAGACTGGTGGGCGGTCGCGAGCGCCCTCAACCGCATCGCGTCGACCGTCTCCATGCTGGTCATCCTCGTCGTCGGAACGATTCTCGTCCAGGAGGGCGAGCTCAAGGTTGGCGATATCATCGCCTTCACCGGCTTCGCTGGCCTTCTCATCGGGCGTTTGGACCAGATGCGCGCCTTCGCAACCCAGATCTTCGAAGCGCGGGCGAAGCTCGAAGATTTCTACCAGCTCGAAGACTCTGTCCAGGAACGTGAAGAACCCGCGGGTGCCGGCGAGCTTGTCGACGTCCGTGGCGACGTCGAGTTTCGGAATGTCTCTTTCGATTTCGCCAACACCACGCAGGGCGTCCACGACATTTCGTTCAAGGTGAAGGCTGGACAGACGATCGCTATCGTCGGTCCGACCGGGGCCGGCAAGACGACCCTGATCAACCTTCTCCAACGGGTCCACGAACCGCAGGCGGGACACATCTTCATCGACGGCACCGATATTTCCACCGTCACTCGCAGATCCCTGCGCCATGCAATCGCCACCGTTTTCCAGGACGCAGGCCTGCTCAACCGTTCGATCAGCGAGAACATCCGGATCGGGCGGGAGGATGCCACCGATGAGGACGTCATGAAGGCCGCGGAGGCCGCGGCGGCGGCCGAATTCATCGACAGCCGTCTGGCCGGCTACACCACACAGGTCGGCGAGCGCGGCAACCGGCTGTCCGGCGGTGAGCGTCAGCGCATCGCGATTGCGCGGGCTATCCTCAAGAACGCACCGATTCTCGTGCTTGACGAGGCGACGAGCGCGCTCGACGTCGAGACTGAAGAGCGCGTAAAGGCTGCGATCGATAGACTGCGCAAGGATAGGACGACCTTCATCATCGCGCACAGGCTTTCTACAGTGCGTGAAGCCGACATCGTGCTCTTCCTCGATCACGGCAAAATTGTCGAAAAGGGTGGATACGACGAACTGAGTGCCGGCGGCGGTCGTTTCGCCGCGCTGCTGAAAACCAGCGGCCTGCTCACGGAAGAAAAGAAGGTCTGACATACGCCAGAAAGCGATGGCGGTCGCCTCGTTGTGCCGCAGGATTCCAAGGAGAGCGACTTGCAAGGCTATTCGTTTGATCTGACCGGCCGGACGGCACTCGTCACCGGCTCCTCGCGCGGCCTCGGTCACGCCATTGCCCGGGCGCTCGGCCATGCCGGCGCTTCCCTCGTCATCAACGGGACCAGTGCGGCACGTCTGGAGGAAAGCGCCGCCAGCCTGAGAGACGACGGCCTCTCTGTTAGAACCACCGCCTTCGACGTGACGAACGAGGGCTCGGTTGCCGGGGCCTTTGCCGCTCTGGACGCCTGGGGCCTGGAAATCGACATCCTGGTGAACAATGCCGGTATCCAACTTCGAAAGCCGATGGTCGAGCTGTCGCTCGACGAGTGGCGCTCGGTCATCGACACCAATCTTACGAGCGCCTTCATCGTCGGGCGTGAGGCGGCGAGGCGCATGATACCGCGCGGACGCGGCAAGATCATCAACATCGGCTCGTTGATGAGCGGCCTCGCGCGGCCGACGATAGCGCCGTATACGGCCGCCAAAGGCGGCATCAAGATGCTGACTCAGGCAATGACCGCCGAATGGGCGGAACACGGTATCCAGGCCAATGCGATTGGTCCGGGTTACATGCTGACCGACATGAACCAGGCCCTGACCTCCGATCCCCAGTTCGACGCGTGGGTGAAGGCGCGCACTCCGTCGCGGCGTTGGGGCAGGCCGGAGGAACTCGTCGGCACGGCGATCTTTCTCGCCTCCTCCGCTTCCGATTACGTCAATGGCCAGATCATCTACGTGGACGGCGGCATGAGTGCCGTGATCTAACGACGGCGGGGACGCAATGCCCCGCCGCCGACGGTCAGTGATTGTGCCGTGGCAGCTTCTCGGCCAGTTTCCGGAAGTCCGGCGCCCCTTCGATCACCGCGCCGTCGGACAGCTGGGTCACTGTCTGGCGGTAGATCATCTGCCAGGGGGTCGCGTCCGGAGGCACCGCGGGCAGACCTTCCGTTTTGCGTCTTGCAATCTCGGCCTCGTCGACCAACGCATCGCAGCGGCCATTGTTGAAATCGATGCGGATGACATCGCCATTCCTGAGCCAGGAGAGCCCGCCACCCGCCGC
>DATGWU010000534.1:0-5756 GCA_035299345.1 Rhizobium sp. | reverse complement strand
TGTCGGCGACCCGCCATTCCCCCGCTGGAAAACGCCCCCGGCAGAGATCGATCAGCGTCGGCGAACTGTCGACGCCGGTGACGAGGAGGCCGCGAGCGGCAAGATCGGCAGCCATCGGCTCGCCGGAACCGCAGCCGATGTCGAGCACCGAAGCACCGGCCGCCAATTCCCCGGCGAAACGGTCGAGCCAGCGCTTTTCAAACAGGTGTTTCGAGCGGAGCGCATCGAAGGCGCGGGCGTGGCGCTCATAGAGACCGATCACCCGCTCCGCGTCGCTCATCGCCGCCTCACAGGACCGCGCGGACGGCGGTGACGATCTCGGCGATCCGGGGATCCCCTTCGTGCACAGGCTTCCTCGCCCTGACGAGGCAGGCCTCGGATTTCAGGATCACGCCGTCCGAGAGGATCTTCAGGTGGTTCGCCCGGAGCGTCGAACCGGTCGAGGTGATGTCGACGATGATGTCGGCCTGGCCGGCCGCGGGGGCTCCTTCCGTCGCGCCGAGGCTTTCGACGATGCGGTAGAGCTGGATGCCGTGCTGGCTCGAGAAGAACTGCTGGGTCAGCCGCCAGTATTTCGTCGCGATGGTGAGCCGACGGCCATGACGGGTGCGGAAATCGGCGGCGACGTCGCCGAGGTCGGCCATGCTGTCGACGTCGAGCCAGATTCCCGGCACTGCGACGACGACATCGGCATGGCCGAAGCCGAGGCGGACGCAGATCTCGACGCGCTTGTCGGCCTCCACCAACCCCTCGCGGATCAGGTCCTCGCCGGTCACGCCGAAGTCGACGGTTCCGGCGCCGATCTCGCGGGAAATCTCCGAGGCCGAGAGGAAGGCGATCTCGACGTCGTCCAGGCCTTCGACGCGGCCGCGATAGGACCGGTCATTGCCGACGGCGACGATCTTCATGCCGGCCTTCTCGAAGATCGCCGAGGCGTCGTCCTTCATCCGGCCCTTGGAGGGGAGTGCGATGGTGATGGTCATTTGGAAACCCTCGTCGCCTCGATCCGGTCGAGCCACAGCGAGAAGCCGACGGCCGGGATATGGCTTTCCGCACCGAGCAGCGTCAACAGCCGGTCGAAGCGACCGCCGCCGGCGAGCACGGCCGGCGAACCTTCGGCGGCGATCTCGAAGACGAGGCCGGTATAATAGTCGAGCGGACGCCCGAAGGCGGCGCGGTAGGTGATCTTCGTCAGGTCGAGCCCGGCGTCAGCAAGCGAGGCGACCCGCTCGTCGAAGCGCGACAGCGCCGGCCCGAGCGACAACCCCGCCGCATCGGCAAAGCCGGAAAGGGCACCGGAGGCCTCAGAAAGCGGCAGTTCGAGCGACAGGAACTCGCGCAGCAGCAGCAATGCCGCGCCATCGAGCCGCGTCTCGGCGAGCGCCAGCTTCTCCTTCAGCCGCGCGGCGATCTCGACCGGCGAGCGGCTGGCATTGGTGGAATAGCCGGTCGCCTGCATGGTGGTGTCGATATGGGCGATCAGCGCCGCCTCGTCGCCGTTCGCCACGAGGTTCGCGACCACGGGATCGAGACCCTGCACGTGGTTGGGGCTCGCAAGCTTGCGCAACAGTTGTTCGATCTGCTCGCTGTTGCCGAAGGCGTGGATCAGCCGCTTCTGCCAGCCGCCGGGCAGGCCGAGCGCCCTGACCACCGCTTCGAACACCGCCTGGTCGCCGAGCACGACCGAAAGGCGGCGCTGCGGCAGAAGGCGGGCGAGCACGCCCCAGGCATCGCCGATCGCACGGGCATCGGCGCGGGCGATCGCGGCATCGCCGAGATCCTCGATGCCGGCCTGATAGAATTCGTTGCCGCCCTCGCGGCGCTGGCGGAAGACTTCGCCGAGATAGGCATAGCGCTTCGGCGTGCCGGTCGCCGTCTCGATATGGCGGAGACAGACGGGGATGGTGAATTCCGGCCGCAGGCAGAGGCTCGTGCCCCGCTCGTTCTCGGTCAGGAAGATACGCCGGCGAAGGTCCTCGCCGGCCATGTCGAGGAAGGGTTCGGCCGGCTGGATGACCGGCGTGTCGACCCGCACCGTGCCGCGACCGGCGAATTCGTCAAGGATATCGGGGGCGAAGTCCGGCATGTTGATCAGGGGCATGCTGCACCACCCTCCAAGGAATACCCCCCTCTGTCACTTCGTGACATCTCCCCCTCAAGGGGGCAGATCAGCGGGAGTATGCGGCGCCGACCGCGCATCGATCTCCCCCCTTGAGGGGGAGATGCCCGGCAGGGCAGAGGGGGGCAAAGGCTCGAAATTACGTCAACCATGCTGCACTCAAACGATCGCCTGCATTACTTCGATCCGGTTTCCGAAGGGATCATGGACGTAGAACCTTTCGAACCCTTCCAACGGTTCATCCGAAACGACCTCCCGACCTGCAGCAACGATCTTCTGCTTCAGGAGTTCAAGGTCATCGACCGCGAAGGCCGGATGCGCTTTCCGCGCCGGCCGAAAATCCTTGTCCACGCCGAGATGGACGCGGAGATCGCCACTCTCGAACCAGCATCCGCCACGCCGCGCCAGGTTTTCCGGCTTCGGCACTTCGGCAAGCCCCAGCACATCACGATAGAAGGCCCGCGCTTCATCTTCGCCACCAGCCGGCATCGCGAGCTGAACGTGATGGAGCGCCAGAATGGCCATCACTGACCCTTCGCCCGCCGGCGGTCCTCCGCCTGGGCGTCGAGGATTTCCCGGACCTTGGCGACGAGATCGGCTTCCGGCACGACCGCCTGCGCCACGCGGGCCTCGCGCCATTCGGCGTTGTCGGTGATCTCGCCGGAGAGGCGCTTGCCCTCGATCAGGTCCTTGATCTGCACGACGCTCTGGGCCCGCTCGTCGCCGCCCTGAATGATGGCGATCGGGGCGCCGCGGCGGTCGGCATATTTCAGCTGGTTGCCGAACTTCTTCCAGTTGCCCTGGTACATTTCGGCGCGGATGCCGGCATTGCGGAGGTCCTGCGTGAAGCGCTGGTAGCGGCCCATGCTCTCGACATCGCCATCCATGACGGTGACGAGAACCGGGGCAACCATCTCGTCGGCGCCGAGCTTGCCGAGGTTCTTCAAGGCCGTCATCAGGCGCGACACGCCGATCGAAAAGCCCGTTGCCGGCACCGGCTGGCCCATGAAGCGCGAGACGAGACCGTCATAGCGCCCACCGCCGCCGACCGATCCGAAGACGACCTTTTCGCCCTTCTCGTTGGTGACGTCGAAGGTGAGCTCGGCTTCGTAGACCGGGCCGGTGTAGTATTCGAGACCGCGGACGACGGAGGGGTCGACAAAAACCTTAGGGTCCTTGTCGTCATCAATATATCCGCTGGCCTGGAAAAGTGCTGCCATTTCAGCCAATTCACGGATACCTTGCGCCAAGGTATCATTCATTTCAAACAGAAATGTCAGTTCGCCCAGAACATCAATCGCAAAGCTCCATTCGTACACCCTATTACTTGGATTTACGCCTTGGATTTCCTTTGCCTTTGACCTGAGACGCTCTTGCTCAGCTAAATTGGCATAAGAATCGATGTCCCAGGCGGCGGGTGGATCGGTAAAAGGGTTCGGGAAACGAGTATCAACTTCTTGGAACTCACCGCGCTGAATGGCGTCATATACCGTCCCGAAGCTCACATAGCGCAGTAGTGGCTGAATCTGTTCATCGTTGAGCCCCGCGCCTTTAGTGAAATCTCCGGATTCGTCCTTGCGTCCTTCCCCCAGAAGCAACTTGACACCCTCGACGCCAAACTTGTCGAGCTTATCGATCGCGCGCAGCACGGTCAGCCGACGGGCCGCATTCTCGTCACCGCCGAGGCCGATCGCTTCCATCACGCCATCGAGAACCTTGCGGTTGTTCACCCGGATCACATAGTCGCCGCGCTCGATGCCCAAGGCTTCCAGCGTGTCGGCCATCATCATGCACATTTCGGCGTCCGCCTGGACGCCCGGCGCGCCGACGGTGTCTGCGTCGAACTGCATGAACTGGCGGAAGCGGCCGGGACCCGGCTTCTCGTTGCGGAAGACGTAGCCGGCGCGATAGGTGCGGTAGGGAAGCTGGATTTCCTGGAAATTTTCCGCCACATGGCGGGCGAGCGGCGCCGTCAGGTCATAGCGCAGGCTCATCCACTGGTCGTCGTCGTCCTGCAGGGAGAAGACGCCCTCGTTCGGGCGGTCGGCATCCGGCAGGAACTTGCCGAGCGCATCGGTGTATTCGAAGAGCGGCGTCTCGACCGGATCGAAACCGTAGCGCTCGTAGACCTTGCGGATCGTCTCCGTCATCTCGTTGACGGCACGGATGTCGGCGGCCTCGCGGTCGACGAAGCCGCGCGGCAGGCGGGCCTTCAGCTTCTGCGGTTTCCTGGGCTTTTCGTTCATGATGGGCATATCCGGCGATTGCGGGTCTTTGGCTGCGGCCTGCTCTAACGGATTGGGCAAAAACCGGCAAGCGGAATGATCCTCGCGGCCTCTCCGCGGCGCTTGACCGGCCTGAGGCGCCGCAATAGCTTCGCCCCGACTTGCACCCCGCTCCGCGGGACCATCGATCGCCAGCAACAGCTCAGGAGACCGCCATGATCGAGCTCGTCGAACTGCCGGAACTCGTCGTCATCGGAATTGCCGTGGAAGGACGCCTCGAGGACCTTTCGCGGGTTGTGCCGGACGCCTGGAACCGGCTCTTCGAGGCCGACACCGGGGCGACGGCCTTCCTCGAGGTCTCGACCGGCGCCGAGAACGGCGTCTACCGCGAACTCGTCGGCTTCATGGCGGCTACGGCAACGGAGGTGCCCGAAGGCATGACGAGGCTCGTCGTGCCGGCGCAGCGCTATCTCCGGCTCGTCCACAGCGGACCGCTCGCCGAAATCTACAAGGGCTTTTCCATGCTCTATGCTCATGCCGACCGCCGGGGTCTCCGCACCACCGAATTCAAGCTCGATTTCGGTTATACCCCCGGCCTTCCGGATGCACCGCACGAGCTGCACGTGGCGCTGGCGCCGGCGACGCTTTCGCTCGCCTGATGCTTGCCGAAGCGCTGAACTTCGCCGCGACCTACGCCATCTCCGGCCGCCGGCGTGGAAGCGAGATCAACTCCTCGGTACGGCTCTGGGCGCGGGCGCGGCGCTGCGCCTCGGACTGGGCGCCGCACGAGGAGAACACCCGAGCCTTCATTCTCGATGCGGTGAAGGATCTGCGCCAGCGCCGCACCGCGGTGGTCCTCGGTTCCGGCCTGTTGCGCGACGTGCCGATCGATGTGCTCGCCGCAACGTTCGATACCGTCATCCTCGTCGACCTCGTACATCTGGCGAGCGTGCGTCTCGGTCTGGCACTCGCACGCCGCCGCAACGTGCGGCTGATCGAACGCGATCTTTCCGGCTACGACCAACTCGCCGCCGGCGAAGATCCGGAGCCGTTCGCCTTCCTGCGGCAGGTGCCCTATCTCGACCTCGTCGTCTCGGCGAACCTCCTGTCGCAGGTTGGACTCGGCGTAAAGCGGCGGCTCGCCACCGAGCCTGCCGGGTGCATGCCCGAGGACACTCTGCCCCGCCTCATCCGCGCCCATATCAACGGGCTCGCCCAGCTCCCCTGCCGGACCTGCCTCATCACCGACGTTCGCTTCTCGGTGATCGACCGCACGGGTCACCTCCACGAGACCGTCGACCTGCTCCATGGCGTTGCCGCACCGGAGCCGAAAGCGCGCTGGCAATGGCCGGTCGCGCCGCTCGGCGAAGAGAGCGGCGACTACCGCGTCGTCCACGAGGTGATCGCCGTCT
>DATGWU010000533.1:0-8948 GCA_035299345.1 Rhizobium sp. | reverse complement strand
CTCTTTTCGCCGCTTGCAGCCGCTTTGCGCGAGGGAGCGCCGTTGCTGCCCGCCGATGCCGTCAGCGCGCGGCTCTCGCTGGTACAGGCCTACCGTGCGGTGCTTCTGCGGGATCCACGTCTGCCGGAGGAGGCCCTTCCGAGCGAGTGGCCTGGCGTCGCGGCTCGTCGGCTCTTCAGCGAGCTCTATCGAAAGATCTCGCCCTTGGCGGATGACTATATCGGGACGCATTTCGAGGGGCGCGACGGCTACCTGCCGGCTCGAACGGACGAAGTGGTGGCCCGGCTTCAATCTCTGGCGATCGAAACTGCCGCGTAAGTAGCTGATAAAAATGGAAGATACCGAAGGCGGCAATGATTTGCACCGAAACATCACACGAAAGACACAAAATGTCTTTTCAATGTGATGTTTTAGAGTTATAGATTGACCGGTCGGTTGGTTAATCTGAATTGACGCCGGCGGGAAGCGTGTTTGAAGGAGGAGCCAACCATGCAGCAAGCCTTTATCTGTGACGCGGTGCGCACGCCCATTGGTCGCTATGCCGGGGCACTTGCGTCCGTTCGGGCAGATGATCTCGCTGCACTGCCGCTCGTCGCCCTGATGGAGCGCAATCCCGGTGTCGACTGGTCCAAGGTCGATGACCTGATCTTCGGCTGCGCCAACCAGGCCGGCGAAGACAATCGCAATGTCGGCCGCATGGCCGTGCTCCTGTCCGGCATGCCGATCAATGTGCCCGCAACCACCGTCAATCGTCTCTGCGGTTCCGGCATGGACGCCGTCGGCATGGCCGCACGCGCCATCCGCGGCGGCGACTGCGATCTGGTGATTGCCGGTGGCGTCGAAAGCATGACGCGGGCGCCCTTCGTCATGCCCAAGGCGGATGCGGCCTTTTCCCGTTCGAATGCCGTCTACGACACGACGATCGGCTGGCGCTTTCCCAATCCGGAACTGAAGAAGACGTTCGGCACCCATTCCATGCCGGAAACGGCGGATAACGTTGCCGAGCAGTACAATGTCAGCCGCGCCGACCAGGACGCATTCGCCGCCCGCAGCCAGGCCCGCTGGGCAGCCGCCCAGGCGGCAGGCGTCTTTGCCGACGAAATCGTGCCCGTCACGATCCCGCAGAAAAAGGGCGAGCCGCTGGTCGTCTCCGTCGACGAACATCCGCGCCCCGGCACTACGGCCGAACAGCTGTCGAAGCTGAAGGGCGTCAACAGTCCTGATCTCACCGTTACGGCCGGCAATGCTTCGGGCGTCAACGATGGCGCAGCCGCTCTGGTGATCGCGTCGGAAGCCATGGCCAGGGAGCAGGGCCTCGTGCCGCGCGCCCGGATCGTCGCCATGGCCGCGGCCGGCGTCGAGCCGCGTATCATGGGTGTCGGCCCGGTGCCGGCGGTCCGCAAAGTGCTGGAGCGCGCGGGCCTGTCGCTTTCGCAGATGGATGTGATCGAACTCAACGAGGCCTTCGCCGCCCAGTCGCTCGCCGTGCTTCGGGAGCTCGGGCTTCCGGACGATGCGGCGCATGTCAATCCGAATGGCGGGGCAATCGCTCTCGGCCATCCGCTCGGCATGTCGGGCGCTCGCCTCGTCACCACCGCGATGTACCAGCTTCACCGCACCGGCGGGCGCTATGCGCTCTGCACCATGTGCATCGGGGTAGGCCAGGGCATCGCCATCATCATCGAACGGATCTGAGCAGGGAGGAGCCCGCCATGTATGCGCAAATGGTCAAGACCGACAGCGATCGGGTGAAGTCGCTGAACGAAATGTCGCCGGAGGAGCGGGCATTTCAGGATCGCATCGACCGGGGCGAGAAGATCGAGCCCAAGGAGTGGATGCCGGAGAGCTACCGCAAGACGCTGATCCGCCAGATCGGCCAGCACGCGCATTCCGAAATCGTCGGCCAGCTGCCGGAAGGCAACTGGATCACCCGCGCGCCCACGCTCGAGCGCAAGGCGATCCTTCTCGCCAAGGTGCAGGACGAGGCCGGCCACGGCCTCTATCTCTATTCCGCCGCCGAGACGCTCGGCGTCAGCCGCGACGAACTTCTGGCGCTGCTCCATTCCGGCAAGATGAAGTATTCATCGATCTTCAACTACCCGACGCTCAACTGGGCCGACATCGGCGCGGTGGGCTGGCTGGTCGACGGTGCGGCGATCATGAACCAGGTGCAGTTGCAGAAGACCTCCTACGGTCCCTATAGCCGGGCGATGATTCGCATCTGCAAGGAAGAGAGCTTCCATCAGCGCCAGGGCTACGACATCATGATGAAGATGGCCTTCGGGTCACAGGAGCAGAAGGCCATGGCGCAGGATGCGCTCAACCGCTTCTGGTATCCGTCGCTGATGATGTTCGGCCCGTCCGACAAGGATTCGGTGCATTCCGCGCAGTCGATGCAGTGGAAGATCAAGATCAACACCAATGACGAGCTGCGCCAGAAATTCGTCGACCAGACGGTGCCGCAGGCCAAGTATCTGGGCCTGACCATTCCGGACGAGAACCTGCGCTGGAACGAGGAGAAGGGCGGTCACGACTTCTCCGAGCCGGATTGGGAGGAATTCTTCAACGTCATCGCCGGCAACGGACCCTGCAATGCCGAGCGCCTTGGCGCCCGCGTCGCCGCCTGGGAAGAAGGCGCGTGGTTCCGCGACGGCCTGATGGCCCATGCCGAAAAGCAGGAAGCGCGCCGCGCCGGTCGCAAGGCCGCCTGATCGATCCAATTCGGGAGTGGCGCACCCGCTCCCGTCCGCCACCTGAACTTGGGAGGAATAGCAATGTCCAGCGAATGGCCCCTTTGGGAAGTCTTTATCCGCGGCCAACATGGCCTCAACCATCGCCATGTCGGCAGCCTGCATGCCCCGGACGCCGAAATGGCGATCCGCAATGCCCGTGACGTCTACACCCGCCGCAACGAGGGCGTGTCGATCTGGGTGGTGAAGTCGGCCGAAATCACCGCGTCTTCGCCGTCGGAAAAGGGCCCGCTGTTCGAACCGTCGAACTCCAAGGTCTACCGTCACCCGACCTTCTTCGACATCCCGGCAGAAGTGGGGCATATGTGATGGCGACCGCGACCCCGGCGGTCGATCAGGCCGTATTCTTCGAATGGCTCCTGAGAATGGGAGACAACACGCTGATCCTCGGGCACCGCGTTTCCGAATGGTGCGGGCACTCGCCGGTTCTCGAGGAAGATATCGCGCTTGCCAACACGGCGCTCGACCTGATCGGCCAGACGCAGTTCTGGCTGGGTCTGGCGGGCGAGGTCGAGGGCAATGGCCGCACGGCCGACAACCTTGCCTACCTGCGTGACGCGGCGGCCTTCCGCAACGTGCTGCTCGTCGAGCGCCCGAACGGCGACTTCGGCAAGACGCTGATGCGGCAGTTCCTGTTCGACGCCTATCATCTCGAAATGCTGCGCGCGCTGATGTCTTCCAGCGATCCGCGCGTGGTGGAAATCGCCGGCAAGGCGCTGAAGGAAGTCTCCTACCACTTCGAGCGTTCGGCCGATCTCGTCATCCGTCTCGGCGACGGTACCGATGAAAGCCATCGCCGCATGCAGAAGGCGCTCGACGATCTCTGGCCCTACACGGCCGAGATGTTCCTCGACGACTCCGCCGATGAAGCCGTGGCAGCAGCCAGCATCGCGCCGCTTCCCTCGGCGCTGAAGGCAGCCTGGGACGGTTCGATCAGTGAAGTGCTCGCGGAAGCGACGCTCGTTCGCCCGGAGGGCAGCTACCAGCACAAGGGCGGCAAGCGCGGGATCCACACCGAGCATCTGGGCTACATCCTCGCCGACATGCAGTTCCTGCAGCGGGCCTATCCCAACTCGGTCTGGTGAGGGCGGTGCCATGGACGCCAGGACATTGCCTGCACCGGAGGAGGTCTGGCGCTGGCTGGGCGAGGTGCCGGATCCGGAAATCCCCGTCATCAGCCTGACCGATCTCGGCATCATCCGGGACGTCGCCTGGGACGGCGACACCCTCGTCGTCGCTGTCACCCCGACCTATTCGGGCTGTCCGGCGACGACGGTGATCAACCTCGACATCGAGGCGGCTCTGAGAAGCCACGGGATCGACAAGCTGCGTCTCGAGCGGCGCCTGTCGCCGCCCTGGACGACCGACTGGATCAGCGAGGAGGCTCGCGACAAGCTTCGCGCCTACGGCATTGCCCCGCCGATCGACGGAACGGCCGCCGACGGGCGACTGATGGCCCGGGCAAGCCGGCTTGCCGGTTCCAACCTCGCCGTCGCCTGCCCGCGTTGCGGCTCGACACGGACCGAGAAGGTCAGCCAGTTCGGCTCGACACCGTGCAAGGCGAGCTATCGATGCGCCGACTGTCTGGAACCCTTTGACTATTTCAAGTGCATCTGAGGATGCGGAGGACATAACTCATGGCACGCTTTCATCCCCTGACAGTGACCGACATCCGCCACGAGACCCGCGATGCGGTCGTCGTCACGCTCAAGCCGCGCGAGGAGGATCGCCCGGCCTTTAATTTCACCCAAGGGCAGTACCTGACCTTCCGCCGCGATTTCGACGGTGAAGAACTGCGCCGCTCCTATTCGATCTGCGCCGGCAAGGACGAAGGGGTCCTCAAGGTCGGCATCAAGCGCGTCGACGGCGGCGCCTTCAGCAACTGGGCCAATGCCAACCTGGCGCCCGGTGACGTGATCGAGGCCATGCCGCCCATGGGCCGCTTCTTCATGGACATCGATCCGTCGGCCGGGAAGCAGTATCTCGGCTTTGCCGGCGGTTCCGGCATCACGCCGCTGCTGTCGATCATCAAGACGGTGCTTGCGCGCGAGCCGAAGTCGCAGTTCACGCTGGTCTATGCCAACCGCCAGATCAACTCGATCATGTTCCGCGAGGAGCTCGAGGACCTGAAGAACACCTATCTCGGCCGGTTCTCCGTGCTGCACATCCTCGAAAGCGAAGCGCAGGAGATCGACCTCTTCACCGGCCGCCTGGACGAGAACAAGCTTGCTGCCCTGTTCCGCACATGGATCGATCCGAAGTCGATCGACGCCGCCTTCATCTGCGGTCCGGAGCCGATGATGCTGACCATCGTCGCGAGCCTCAAGGAACACGGGCTGAAGGACGAGCAGATCAAGTTCGAACTCTTCGCCTCGGGTCAGCCGGGCCGCGCCAAAAACCGTGTCGCATCGGTGAGTGCCGAGGAAGCCGCGGCCGTGGTGGAGACGACCATTACACTCGACGGCACGACGCGGACCTTCAACATGCCCAAGCATGGCGTCAGCATTCTCGAAGCGGCGATCGCCCAGAGCATGGACGCTCCCTTCTCCTGCAAGGCCGGCGTCTGCTCGACCTGCCGGGCGAAGGTTCTCGAAGGCGAGGTCGAGATGGACACCAACCATGCGCTCGAGGACTACGAGGTCGAAGCCGGCTACGTACTGACCTGCCAGTGTCACCCGCTGACCGAGAAGGTCGTGCTCTCCTACGACGAATAACCTCCCAGGCGGCGGGGTCTCCAGTGCCCCGCCGACCGCACTGAATAAACCGATCCAGGAAGGATGACTTCATGAATGTTTCGGCTCGCGTTCCGCGCCGTCTCGAAAGCTATGTCTGTGGTCGCTGGACCCCCGGCGACAAGCAGGGCGTTCCGCTGCTCGATGCCTCGACGGGTGACGCAGTCGCATTCATCGACTCGACCGGCATTGATTTCGCCGCGGCACTCGCCTATGGCCGCGAGGTCGGGGGACCGAACCTGCGTGCTCTGTCCTTCCACGAACGGGCGCAGATGCTGAAATCCCTCGGACAGGCCCTGATGGACCTGAAGGAGGAGTTTTATGCCGAGAGCGCGCTGACGGGCGCTACCCGTGCCGACGGCTGGGTCGACATCGAGGGCGGAATCGGCACGATGCTGTCCTACTCGTCCAAGGCCCGGCGCGAACTGCCCAATACCCGCGTGCTGCTCGACGGCGACGTGGAGCTGCTGTCGAAAGACAACAGCTTTTCCGCCCAGCACATCCTGACACCGCTTCACGGCATCGCCGTCCACATCAACGCCTTCAACTTCCCGGTCTGGGGCATGCTGGAAAAGATCGCCCCGACGCTGATCGCGGGCATGCCCTCGCTGGTCAAGCCGGCGAGCCAGACCGCCTACCTCACCGAACTTGTTGTCCGGCGGATCATCGAAACTGGCATCCTGCCCGACGGCGCGTTGCAGCTCGTTTCCGGCTCGGTTGGCGATTTGCTCGACCATGTCGAGGGTCAGGATGCCGTGACCTTCACCGGTTCGGCCTGGACCGGACGCAAGCTCAAGTCGCACCCGGCCGTCGTCGCCAACTCGGTTCGCTTCACCATGGAAGCCGACAGCCTGAACGCGTCGATCCTCGGCCCCGATGCCGGGCCGGGCACGGAGGAGTTCGAACTCTTCGTCAAGGAAGTGGCGCGCGAGATGACCTCGAAGGCCGGCCAGAAGTGCACGGCGATCCGTCGTGTGATCGCCCCCCGGGCTCATGTCCAGGCCCTGGTCGAAGCGCTCGGTGATCGCCTGTCGAGGACCGCGCTCGGCAACCCCGCCGACGAGGGCGTGCGCATGGGACCGCTGGCAAGCCTTGCCCAGCGCGACGAGGTGCGCGAACGCATCCGTGACCTTTCCGCCGACGCCGAGGTCGTCGCCGGCGATCCGGACAATGTCCGCGTCTTCTCCGGCGATGCCGAGAAGGGCGCCTTCCTCAATCCCGTGCTTCTCTATTGCGACAAGCCGTTTGCGGTCTCCGCTGTCCATGACGTCGAGGCCTTCGGGCCGGTCTCCACGGTCATGCCCTATGAAGGGATCGAGGAAGCGATTGCGCTCGCCCACAAGGGAAAGGGTTCGCTGGTCGCCTCGGTCTTCACCAATGATCCTGGTGTCGCCGAAGAAATGGTGATCGGCATGGCGCCCTATCATGGCCGTGTCCTCATCGGAAACCGTGCCTCGGCCAAATCCTCGACGGGCCATGGATCGCCCCTTGCCGGGCTGGTGCATGGTGGCCCGGGGCGCGCCGGCGGCGGCGAGGAAATGGGCGGCATGCGGGGCGTCAAGCACTACATGCAGCGAACCGCCGTCCAGGGCACGCCGCGTCTCCTTTCGGCCGTCACCGGCCGTTGGATCGAGGGCGCGGGCGCCGGCGACACGAGCGTCCATCCGTTCCGCAAATCGCTCGCCGAACTCAAGATCGGCGACCAGATCGTCACCGCTAAACGCATGGTCACGCTCGAGGACATCGAGCATTTCGCCCATTTCACCGGTGACACCTTCTATGCCCACATGGACGAGGCGGCGGCCAAGGCCAATCCGTTCTTCGACGGGCGCGTCGCCCACGGCTACCTGATCGTCTCGTTCGCCGCCGGCCTGTTCGTCGATCCGGATCCGGGTCCGGTACTCGCCAATTACGGCGTCGACAACCTGCGCTTCCTCACCCCCGTCAATCCGGGCGATACGCTGCAGGTCCGGCTGACGTGCAAGGAGATCAACCCGCGCGCCAATGCCGACCACGGCGAGGTGCGCTGGGATTGCCAGGTGACGAACCAGAACGGCGCAGTCGTCGCGCAGTACGATGTCCTGACCATGGTCGCCAAGACCTGGAAAAGCGCATAGGTGCAGTGAAGTGACTATCCGCGCTCGGTCGCAAGAGATTGATGGGGTTTTGCCTGAGAAAGACCATCACGACGGGGCGGACAAGGGACGCAAGGACCATAGAGGGATCGGAGCCGGTGCAGCCCGGGCCCGACTTCTGCTGCGGTAGAGAGATACGACTCCGCAAACGCGGGCTTGGTATCGGGGCGTGAGCACCAAGCCGCCAACTGGGCGTAGCTCCACGCGACCTGCGTCCCGGGTCAGCCGGACTGCAACACAAAGGCTTCGAGGGCATCGGCGGCGATCGGCTTGTACATGATCTCGATGCCGGCGGCGTCGGCGTCGAGACGAGTCTGTGGGGTACGGTTTGCCGTGAGGATGCGGGTTGGACGTTCGCCATATTCTGCATGCAAGGCCTGTACGGTTTCTATTCCGGTGAGCGTCCCGTCCAACTGCTGATCGACAAGATATACGTCAGGTACGATGCCGATCTCCTCCAGCAGAGAGAGTGCTTCCTCGCCGCTTGTCGCCTCAAGCACGCTGACGCCCCGCCGCTCGAGAAGCATGGCGATCGCTCGGCGCAGGTCCAGGTCGTTCTCCACCAAAAGCGCGATGCGGTCGCCATTGTCGCCCGGCTCCTCCGCTATCGTCGGGGTGGTTTCTCGCCGGGCGGGTTTCGCGTGATGCGCGGCGACGGCCAGATCGACAGAAAAGCAGGTGCCGTGTCCCGGTACCGAGCGAAGTGCCAGCCTGTGATGAAGCAGGCTGCATGCCCTTTCCACGATCGCAAGACCCAGCCCCATACCTTCTGATGCCGAGGCCGAGCCCTGGATGCGGTGAAACTCCCGGAAGATCGATTGCTGCTGATCCAACGCAATCCCTGGTCCGGTGTCATGGACTTCGATGCGCACCTGACCTTTCATCCGCCGTGGTCCGACGAGAACGCGACCGCTGCTCGTATAGCGGATGGCATTGCTGATCAGGTTCTGCAGAATGCGACGTAAATAGGTCGGATCACTCGATACGGTCAGACTACACGGCAGGATGTCGAGCCTCAGCCCCTTGCGGGCGGCGATGGGCACGAATTCGTCGGTAAGCTGTCTGAGTAGAACCGAAAGAGGAACAGGCCCGATATCGACCGCAGCTCCACCGGCCTCAAGCCGTGAGATGTCGAGCAATGCACCGAGTATTCCCTCCACGCTGACGAGGGCGTTGTGCGCCTTTTCCAGCGTGCCGCGCAGCGGCGTCGCATCGGCGTCGTCCCGCGCCGCCGCGACGAACAGTTTTGCAGCAGAAAGTGGCTGCAAGAGATCGTGGCTCGCCGCCGCGACAAAGCGGACTCTGGCCGAATTGGCGCGTTCGGCCTCGGC
>DATGWU010000532.1:0-13372 GCA_035299345.1 Rhizobium sp. | reverse complement strand
AAGCCGCAAAAGACCGAAGTCGTTGGTAACCACCACCTTGGCGCCGGACACCCGCAGGCGAAATTCGAGCGCTTCTTCCCCGAAAAGAAGTGCCAGCGGCAGTGCGATTCCCCCGATCTTGTAGATCGAAACATGCGCGATGACCGTCTCGAAGGACTGCGGCAGCAGCAGGGCCACACGGTCGCCGGCGACGACCCCCAGCGAATGCAGGGCATGCGCAAACGCTGCAGAACGCTCGGAAAGCCCCAGATAGGTCATCGACTGATGATCGCCGTCGGGGCGGAAGTGTTCCAGGCAGACCCGCTCAGGATCGCGCGCCGCCCACTCATCGCTGACGGCGCGTCCAATATTGAAGTCCTCGGGTATCTTCCACGAGAAGTCGCGGAGGACGCTTTCGTAAGAACTGCTTGCTGGCAGAAACATGCCGGTATCCCGTCTCACATCGGGAACTGCTAGCATTCGTTTCGCACATGCACAATGAGAAAGGCGGACCGACGCACCGGGCCGCCGATCGCCTATGCCGCCGCCAAGCGGCCTTTGATGTAGCGATACTCCTGGGTCCTGCCGCCGAATCCATAGGCTGCCGCAGAGACCTCATGAACGAACGCATAACTCTCGGGGTGCAGTGCGCCGAGAATGATCCCGACGCTTTCGTAGACAGCGGCTATGTACGCGGCGAGTTCATCCTTGGTGTTTGTGCCGTCGACCACCTTGATGTCCAGCCAGAAACTCTCCCGCTGCTGGTCTGCGAGCGACGGCCCCCCTGCAAACCAGTGCTCAGGCTCGATGTGCGAGATAGCGACCGCCGTGACCGTCGGGTCCTTGCGAAGATGGCGTTGCGTAAGCTCCGTGACCTCGTGCGCAATCCGCTTTGAGCGTACTGCATCGGGACGAGTGGACAGGGTGATGTTGATGATCGGCATCGGCTGGCTCCTACAGTTGAATTTCCGTTGTCGGCCAGCAGTCATGACAGTTTTCAAACATCAATAAAATTGGATTTTATTAGGCGGAAACTTCGATAAAATTGAATTATGTACACACTCGACCCAGAATTGCTCCGAACCTTTCTCGCTTTCGTGGACAGCGGCTCCCTGTCGCGCGCTTCGGAGATCGTCGGCCGTTCTCCCTCCGCCGTCACGGCGCAGATGCAACGCCTGGAGACCTCCGTCGGCGAGCCGCTCCTGGAGCAGGCCGGGCGGGGGCGGACCTTGACCCTTACCGGCGAGGCCCTCGTCGGTCATGCACGCCGAATTCTGGCGACACATCGAGAAGCCCTGCTCAGCCTGAAGGGCATACATGCCGATGGTCGTCTGGCACTCGGAAGCACGCAGGACTTTGCGGAAAAAGGTCTGCCCGACATACTACGCCTCTTTGCGCGCAGTCACCCGCGGCTGCGCCTTGACCTGCGGATCGGACGCTCGGCCGAGTTGGCGGGTGCGTTCGAGCGCGGCGAACTCGACATTGCAATCACCATGCGGCATGGCGCCCGGGAGGGTGAGCGGACGGTTCTTCGCGAACCTATGCTCTGGTTGGGGTTCCCGACATGTCTTCAAAGGGGAGGCGGCGAAGTGCCCCTCGCGCTCCTCGATCCCCCGTGCGGGTTTCGAAGCGCCATGATTTCCGCACTGGATGCAGTGGGGCGGCGCTATCGCATCGCCGCGACCAGTGCCAGTCTTTCGGGGCTCTCGACGGCCGTGCGCAGCGGGATAGCCGTGACGGCAAGAACGTCGCGAATGCTCGGAGAGGGTTTGCCGGTTCTGGAAAGTGCCGGACTGCCTGAGCTCCCGACGGCCGAATTCTCACTTCGATTACGGCGCGACGCTGTGGGTCCGGCCACCGACCTCGCAGATCTTCTGGCAGAATTGTTGCCGAATTTCGCGTGATCGACACAAGCATGACCCAATTCAGTGATCAGTCCTGCCCGAGAGTGAATGGTGCCCCATGCCGGAATCGAACCAGCACTCCTTTCGGAACTCGATTTTGAGTCGAGCGCGTCTACCAGTTCCGCCAATGGGGCACAGAAGCGTCATACGTCAGTAGAACAGCGCCGGACTATACGAAGCGGGCCGAGGCGGTCAACGCCTTTTTCGCCAGAGCCGTTCACGCGAATGTTTGCGGGCAGGATGATGCCCCCGCAAGGCAGGGCATTTACAGGTGGGGCGCACTTGCATAAAACCGCTCGACCCGAGGATCAGGAAACCGCGAATGCTGCGTCGCCTCTATGATTGGACCATGTCGCTGGCGGCTCGTAAGTCTGCAGAGGCCTGGCTCGCCGTCATCGCCTTTATCGAGAGCTCGATCTTCCTCGTTCCGGCGGACGTCCTCTATCTGCCCATGGCGCTCGCAAGACCGGAGAGAGCGTGGCGGTACGCGATTATCGCAACGGTCGCTTCCGTTCTCGGAGGGATTGCGGGTTGGTTTCTCGGTTATTATGCCTTCGAGGCAATCGCGAAGCCGATCCTGGAATTCTACGGCAAACTCGACGCCTTCGAGCGGCTGCGGACGGGCGTCGACTATCAGACCGTGCTCCTGTTGCTGGTCACCTCGGGTCTTGCTCACCTGCCGCCGATCAAGGTCGTCACCATCCTCGCCGGCGTCGCGCACATCAATCTGGGGCTGTTCATCGTCTCGGCCATCGCCGCGCGCGGCGGACGGTTCCTCCTGCTCGCCTGGCTACTGCGGCGCTATGGCGAACCGATCCGCGACTTCATCGAGAAGCGGCTCGGCCATATTGCAGCCGCCGGCGCGGCGGTATTGATCGCGCTTTACGTGGGTTATCGCTACGTCGCGCACTGAAACGGAAACTGGCCATGAGTCTCTCTACATCCCTCGTCAGAAGCAAGACCACCGTCGCAGCGGTGCTCTCCACGCTCGGCATGGCTTTCGTCGTCGGCTCCGCGCTCGCGTTCGAGCATATCGGCGGCTACATTCCGTGTGCGCTCTGCCTTCTTCAGCGAAATCCCTACTACATCGGCATCCCCGTCGGAATTCTGGCGGTATTGGCAGGTGTCCTGAACCTGCCGTCCTGGATCACGCGCGGCCTGCTCGCGGTCGTTATGATCCTGATGATCGTCGGCGGGGGCCTCGGCGTCTATCATTCCGGCGTCGAGTGGGGCTTCTGGGAAGGACCGGCAAGCTGTTCGGTCGGCGGAACCGCCCCCGCCGCTGGGTCCAGCGATATCCTCACCCAGCTCAATAGCGTGAAGGGGCCGTCCTGCACCGAAGCCACGCTCCGCGTACTCGGACTCTCCTTTGCAGGGTGGAACGTGATCGGAAGCGTGATACTCGCGGCAATCGCGGCCTGGGGCGTCTTCGGCAAGCGCTCCTGACGCGGTTCAGGGCTGCAATTCGGAATCCCAGTAAAGGTAGTCGACCCAGCTTTCATGCAGATAGTTCGGCGGGAAGAGCCGGCCGTTGTTGTGCAGATCCTGCACCGTGGGACGGTATGGCTTCTGTGCCGGGAACATCTGCGCCTGCTTCGGCAACTTGCTGCCCTTCCGGAGATTGCACGGCGAGCAGGCCGCGACGACGTTCTCCCATGTCGTCTCGCCGCCGTGGGCGCGCGGGATGACATGATCGAAGGTCAGGTCATCGGTCGAACCGCAGTACTGACACTCGAAACGATCTCGCAGGAAGACGTTGAAGCGGGTAAATGCCGGATTGCGCGACGGCTGCACATAGGTCTTGAGGCTGACGACGCTCGGCACCCGCATCGAAAAACTGGGGGAAGAAACCGAGTGTTCGTACTCCGCTATGATGTTGACGCGGTCAAGGAAGACTGCCTTGATCGCGTCCTGCCAGGACCATAGCGACAAGGGATAGTAACTCAGCGGCCTATAGTCGGCATTCAGCACGAGCGCCGGCAAGGACTGGGGCGAGACTGCAATCGTCAAGGGCGTCTCCTGAGCGATTCGGCATCCACCCCTGTATATTAGGTCCGTTGTTACAGGATTGTGAAGCAGAATAACGCACCCGCTACAGAATGCGGCGTTTCGCCCAAAGAGGAAGCAACCCGGGTTGCAGCCGTCGTCAAGCGGACGGCGTGATGCCGGGAAGAGGAGCGGAATCTCTCGCATAATATGCCCAAAAAAGCCGGGCGGCGACCGAACGCCATGGCCGCCAGGCCTCTGCGATAGAGGCCACCGCGGAAGGCGGCGGGCGTTCGGCATGTCCTAGCGCCTTGCCCACAGCGGTTCTGAGCGCAACGTCTCCCGCGGGAAAGACATCGGGATGTCCGCAGCAGAACATGAGGTAGACCTCCGCTGTCCAGGGGCCGATGCCGCGATAGGACGTCAGGACGCGAACCGCTTCCTCCGCCTCCCTGCCGTCGAAGGAGGCGAGATCGAGTTCCCCGGCCATGATCGCCTCTGCGACCCCGCGCAACGTCTCGGCCTTCGCCCGCGACAGGCCTAGACCACCGACGGCGACCGGATCGAGCGACAGATAGCTCTGTGCCGACGGATTGCCGGTCGCCGCGACCAGTCTTCCCCATATCGCCTCGGCACTCGCTCTCGACACCATCTGCGAAACAATGATCTGTGCGAGACCCGCAAACCCCGGCTCCATGAGACGAAGTGGCAAGCGACCGACGGTTCCGTGGAGCTCGCGCAGTCGCGGATCGATGTCGCACAACTCGCGAAGGCCGCAATCGACATCTTCCGCGGTCCGGATGATCCTCATTCGCCTACCTTGCTCCTCTTGGCGGCAATGTACCGTTCATGCCAGAAGAGAGCATGACCGTCCTCGAGAATCAAAGGTCCGTTTTTCGCTTTGCGCCGAGCCCCAACGGGCGCCTCCATCTCGGCCACGCACTTTCGGCTCTGCTCAATCGAGATATGGCAAAGGCTTCCGGGGGGCGGCTCTTGCTGCGGATCGAGGACATCGACCTTTCCCGTTGCACGCCGGAATTCGAGACCGCAATTCTCGATGACCTGACCTGGCTGGGGGTCTCTTGGGAAGAACCGGTGCGGCGCCAGTCCGACCATCTCGGCGAGTATCAGCAGGCCCTGCAGAGACTGATCGATCTCGGTCTGGCCTACCCGGCCTTCATGACCCGCGGCGAGGTGAAGACCTATGTGTCCGAGGCCGAGCAGCAAGGCCGGCCCTGGCCGCGCGATCCTGACGGCGCTCCACTTTACCCGCCGACCGACAGGGAGCGGCCCACGATCGACCGAGAGCGTCTTCTCGCCGACGGTCGTCGGCATGCCTGGCGTCTCGACGTCGCGAAAGCGACGGCAGAACTCGGAAGAAGGCTGACCTGGACGGAGACGGGCCATGGGCCGAAGGGCCACATAGCCGCACGTCCGGAGGATTGGGGCGACATCGTGCTGTGGCGATCGGATGCGCCGTCGAGCTACCACTTGTCTGTCACCGTCGACGATGCGCTGCAAGGCGTCACCCATGTGGTCCGTGGACTCGATCTTTTCCATGCGACCGCCGTGCACAGGCTTCTGCAGGAACTGCTTGGACTGCCCGCCCCTGTCTACCATCATCACCGGCTGATTCTCGGCGCCGACGGCCGCAAGCTTTCGAAGAGTGCAGGCGACACCGCTCTCGCAGCCCTGAGGGCTCGGGGGGTGACGTCAGCCGACGTCCGACGGCTGGTCGGCCTTGCGTGAGCGGCGGCGGGCATTCGCCATGCGTCGGCCTGAGAGCACGTCGTACTTCAGGAGCGCTGCGTTGAATTCCGCGCCGATGATGAAGATTGCGCCGACCATGTAGAGGAAGACAAGCACCACCATGACCGACGCCAGCCCGGCGTAGGTTGCGGCGTAATTGGCGAAGGTGGCGAGATAGGACGCGAAAGCCAGTGCTCCGACGAGCCAGAGCACCAGAGTGAGCAGGACGCCGGGTGCGACATCCCTCAGCCGCCTGTGACCGGCCGGCAATCCGAGGTGAAAGATCATGAGGCCGGCAGCAAGCAGGAACAGGGTTCCATAAACCCTCCAGTTGGCCACGGTCACGAGGAAATCTTCCAGCAGCGGAAACCACTTGCTCGCGAAGGCGAGCGCAATCGGGACGGCGACGAGAAGTGCGCTGACAATCGCCAGGACCACGACCCCACCGATCACGTAGGCGAAACTGACGAGGCGCGTGACGTACCATGAGCGGTCCTCCGTCACCCGGTAGGCGCGATTGAGCGACACCCTCAACGCCTCGACCCCGTTGGAAGCGAAGTAGGCCGCCGCCAACACCGAAATCGTGAGAAGGCCGCGCGGCACGGTGAGGACTTGCAGAACCTGCTCGGCAAGCGGTCTGGCAATCGCTTCGGGCCAGGTGTCGAAAATGAGGTGGATCGCCGTGTCGGCGAACGTATCTGCGCCGAAAAAGCCGGCAACCGCAGTCCCGAAGATCAGAAAGGGAAAGACTGCCAGCAGTGCCGAGAGCGCCACATGACTTGCCATCGCCCAGCCATCATCCTCGGAAAAATGCTTCAGCGCATCAAAGCTCACCTTGTAGAGCATGCGCAGGAATGCTGGCATCTCGTCTCCCGATCGTCAGTGCCGGTTGTCACCCGGAAGCGAATATGGGAAACCTCCGCGGCATTGTACAGGAAACAATCGATGGCGGATCGCCCCTGCATCATCGTTACCGGCTGTTCTTCAGGCATAGGTGCTTATTGCGCCGGAGCGCTGCACGACGACGGATGGCGGGTCTTCGCGACCGTCCGAAAGCCAGCGGATCTGATCCCTCTCGAAAAGGTGGGGATCGAGGCCCTGTTGATGGACTATACCGACGGCCCGAGCATCGCCGCAATGGTGCAGGAAGTCGAAAGAAGAACCGGCGGACGCATAGACGCGCTCTTCAACAATGGCGCATACGGCCAGCCAGGCGCCGTGGAGGACCTGCCGACCGAGGCCCTACGACGACAGTTCGAGACGAACGTCTTCGGGTGGCATGAACTCACGCGCCGGATCGTTCCGCTCATGCGCCGGCAAGAGCATGGCCGGATCGTACAGTGCTCTTCCATCCTCGGGCTCCTGCCCTATCGTTTCCGTGGCGCTTATACCGCCTCGAAATACGCCCTCGAAGGACTCAGCCTCACGCTGCGGATGGAGCTGGAAGGAAGCGGCATCCATGTCAGCTTGATCGAACCAGGTCCGATCGAATCGCGGTTCACCGCCAACGCACTCACCCACATTCGCGAGAACATTGATCTCGAAGGGTCTGTGTACGCCGAGGACTACAAGCGGCAGCTTGCGCGGCTCGACGGCACCGGCCCAGTCAACCGCCACAAGCTTGGCCCGGATGCAGTCTACGCGGCCCTCAAGCACGCCTTGACCGCCAGGCGACCGCGCCCGCATTATCTTGTCACGACACCCGCCCGGCAGGGCGCTATGCTCAAACGGCTGCTACCCGCCGATCTTTTCTACAAGCTGATGCGATCGCTCAGCTGAAACCTGCAAAAGGCCAAAGAAGCAAGATGTCCACCTTCACAACAACGCTGACCTTGATCGTCATGGGCCTCGTCGTCCTCGTGCTCATCCGAGGTCTGGTGAACATGATGAAAGGCGGCAGCGGTAACCGTTCGAACCAACTAATGCGCATGCGAATTCTGTTGCAGGCGGTGGCGATCGTGCTCATCATGGTCACCCTCTGGTTGACGGGTGGCGGACGCTGACGGGAACTTGAAACATGGTCAGGCTGAACAAGATCTATACCCGCACCGGCGACGACGGCACGACCGCCCTGGTCAGCGGCCCGCGCCGCCAAAAGCATGACCTGCGGGTCGAGGCCTACGGTACCGTCGACGAAACGAACTCGGCGATCGGCGTTGCTCGGCTTCATACGACGGCAACGCCTGACCTCGACGCCATGCTCATGCGCGTCCAGAACGACCTCTTCGATCTCGGCGCAGATCTTGCAGCGCCTGAAACCGGTGAAGCGCTGCCCTACGAGCCCCTGCGGGTGATCGAGGAACAGGTTGTCCGTCTCGAGCATGAGATCGATCAGCTGAATGCCGGGCTCGATCCGCTGAAATCCTTTATTCTGCCGGGCGGAACGCCCGCGGCCGCTCATCTTCATCTCGCTCGCACGGTGGCGCGCCGCGCCGAACGGATCATGGTCGAACTCTCGCGACACGAAGGGGAGACGGTCGGTGCTCCGGCACTCAAATACATCAACCGCCTTTCGGATTTTCTCTTCGTCGCCGCCCGGTTCGCAAATGCAGGCGGCAGGAACGACATTCTCTGGGTGCCGGGCAAGCACCGCTGAAGCTATAGGGGCCGTCGATGTTTGTTCCCCTGCATGATCGCAACGGCCTGAAGCACATAAAGCGGCAATACGTCACTCACGGGCTGATCGTTCTCAACGTCGCGATCTGGCTCCTGACGGGTCCGTTGGCCACGCAAGACGTCGTTCAGGCCAGCGTCCTCGGCCTCGGTTTTATTCCGGCGGTGGTTTTCGGCAATGCCGTACTCGATCCATCCCTCGTACTTGTTCCAAGCCAGCTCACCTCGATCACCTACGCCTTCCTGCATGGCAATGTCGTGCATCTTGCCAGCAACATGCTCTTCCTCTGGGTGTTCGGCGACAATGTCGAAGATGCGCTTGGCCATGTCCGTTTCCTGCTCTTCTATCTTCTCTGCGCCGTCGCCGGTGCTTTCGCCCACGGCGCGCTCGTACCGGCATCGCAAAGCCCGTTGATCGGCGCCTCCGGCGCGATCGCCGGCGTGGTTTCCGCCTACGTCCTGCTGCATCCACGGGTCCGGATCTGGGTTCTCGTCCTTTTCCGTTTTCCCCTCCCTCTTCCTGCTTTTATACCGCTCCTCTTCTGGATAGGTCAGCAGTTCTGGATGCTCGGCCTCAGCCAGGAAGACAACGTGTCCTGGGGCGCCCATGTTGGAGGCATCGCCGCCGGCGCACTGCTGGTGATCTTCATGCGGCGCCCGGGAGTGCCCCTGTTCGATCGTGCGATCGTCACGCCGAAAGCGGTGGAGCAGCGCCCCATCAGCACAGGACCTGCGGAGCGAGAGATGCGCGACTCCGGCGGGTGGAAGCCGTAGCCGCGCTCGCGCCATCAATGTTGACGTAGACGTAAACGTAACATATTCATGCCCATGGAAGCGACGAACCGGGCGTGGGACGTTGTGTTTGGAGAAAAAATGCGTATCGATGTCGCCAACCGACAATCGGAGGACCGCTTTCAGGCGCATTTTTCGGCGGAAAGCAGCGAAGGAAGGAACTCATGAAGATACTCGTGACCGTCAAGCGGGTCGTCGACTACAACGTCAAGATCCGTGTGAAGCCCGATGGATCGGGCGTCGAGCTTGCCAACGTGAAGATGTCGATGAATCCCTTCGACGAAATCGCGGTGGAAGAAGCCCTGCGCCTGAAGGAAGCCGGCAAGGCTTCGGAAATCGTCGTCGTCTCCATCGGTCCGGCCAAGGCGGAAGAAACGCTCCGCACCGGACTCGCCATGGGCGCTGATCGCGCCGTGCTGGTTGAGACCGACGATGCCGTCGAACCGCTTGCCGTAGCGAAGATCCTGAAGGGCGTGATCGAAGCGGAACAGCCCGGCCTCGTCATCACCGGCAAGCAGGCGATCGACGATGATTCCAACCAGACCGGACAGATGCTGTCGGCCCTCCTCGGCTGGGCCCAGGCAACCTTCGCCTCCAAGGTCGAGATCGGTGATGGCTCCGCCAAGGTGACCCGCGAGGTCGACGGTGGCCTACAGACGATCGAGGTCAAGCTGCCGGCTGTCGTCACGACGGACCTGCGCCTGAACGAGCCGCGCTACGCCTCGCTGCCGAACATCATGAAGGCGAAGAAGAAGCCGCTCGACAAGAAGACCCCGGCAGATTTCGGCGTCGACACCACCCCGCGCCTCAAGGTCCTGAAGACCGAAGAGCCCGGCGGACGCAAGGCCGGCGTAAAGGTCAAGACAGTCGCCGAGCTGGTCGACAAGCTCAAAAACGAAGCCGGCGTGCTCTAACGGATCCGGAGAGGAGATTTATAACATGGCCATTCTTCTTCTGGCAGAACACGATAACGCAACCCTGTCCGACCAGACCGCCAAGGCTCTGACCGCCGCCTCCAAGATCGGCGGCGACGTCCACGTGCTCGTCGCCGGCTCCGGCGCGAAGGGCGCCGCCGATGCGGCAACCAGGCTCTCCGGCGTCGCCAAGGTCCTGCTCGCCGACGATGCCTCGCTTGCGAACAATCTGGCGGAACCGCTTGCGGCTCTCATTGTTTCCCTGGCCGGCGGCTACGATGCCGTCGTCGCGCCCGCGACCTCGATCGGCAAGAACGTCATGCCGCGCGTCGCCGCACTGCTCGACGTAATGCAGG
Organism: Rhizobium sp.; assembly: GCA_035299345.1. Taxonomy (GTDB): domain Bacteria; phylum Pseudomonadota; class Alphaproteobacteria; order Rhizobiales; family Rhizobiaceae; genus Allorhizobium. The sequence continues at coordinate 3,079 of DATGWU010000532.1, read as the reverse complement.
TCTCGGAAATCGTCGAGGTCGTGTCGTCCGACACCTTCAAGCGTCCGATCTATGCGGGCAACGCCATTCAGACGGTCCAGTCTTCCGACGCCAAGAAGGTCATCACCGTGCGTACCGCCTCCTTCACGGCCACCGGCGAGGGTGGATCGGCTTCCGTCGAAACGGTCGCGGCTGCCGCGAACCCCGGCGTGTCGACCTTCGTTGGCGATGCGCTTTCCTCTTCTGACCGTCCCGAACTCACCTCCGCGAAGATCATCATCTCCGGCGGTCGTGCGCTCGGCTCCTCGGAGAAGTTCAAGGAAGTGATCCTTCCGGTGGCCGACAAGCTCGGCGCCGCTGTCGGCGCCTCGCGTGCGGCCGTCGACGCCGGTTACGCACCGAACGACTGGCAGGTCGGCCAGACCGGCAAGGTCGTCGCCCCGGAACTCTACATTGCCTGCGGTATCTCCGGCGCCATCCAGCATCTCGCCGGCATGAAGGACTCGAAGGTCATCGTCGCCATCAACAAGGATGAGGAAGCGCCGATCTTCCAGGTCGCCGATTACGGCCTCGTCGGAGACCTCTTCGAAATTCTTCCCGAACTCGAAAAGGCGCTTTAACCGAAACCAGTTCCTTCGCACTTGCGAAAGGACTGGAAAAATCGAGCAAGCAAGTCTATCAGTTTTGCCGGGCCGATGGCCCGGCAGATCTTTTTTGAGGGACCGAGTGCGGCGAGGAGAGCGCGATGGGAACGGCAATCAAGAGCTTGGGCGTCGTAGGTGCAGGCCAGATGGGTTGCGGGATCGTTCAGGTCAGTGCACTCGCCGGCTATAAGGTCACTGTCTACGACCTTTCGAGGGAAAGGATCGAAGCGGGTCTTGCGACCGTCAACGGCAATCTCGCCCGGCAGGTGAACAACGGCAAGCTTTCCGAAGAGGACCGCAAGGCTGCCATGGCGCGCATCTCCGGTACGACGGACATAAACGACCTCGCACCGACGGACATGGTCATCGAAGCCGCGACCGAGGACGAGACGGTCAAGCGCAAGATCTTTGCCCAGATATGCCCGGTCCTCAAACCTGAGGCCCTGCTCGCCACCAACACCTCGTCGCTCTCCATCACCAGGCTCGCCGCAGCCACCGATCGCCCGGAGCGTTTCATGGGCATCCACTTCATGAACCCGGTTCCAGTCATGAAGCTGGTGGAACTCGTGCGCGGCATTGCCACCGATGAAACGACGTTCGCGACAGCGAAGGCTTTCGCCCAGTCGCTCGACAAGACAATCACGGTCGCCGAAGACTTTCCCGCATTCATCGTCAACCGTATCCTGCTGCCGATGATCAACGAGGCGATTTATACACTTTACGAAGGTGTCGGCTCGGTGGAAGCGATCGATACCGCGATGCGGCTCGGCGCCAATCATCCGATGGGCCCGCTGCAGCTTGCCGACTTCATCGGCCTGGATACCTGTCTTTCCATCATGCAGGTGCTGCACGACGGCCTGGCCGACAGCAAGTATCGCCCCTGCCCGCTGCTGGTGAAATATGTCGAGGCCGGATGGCTTGGACGCAAGTCCGGTCGCGGTTTCTACGACTATCGCGGCGAGACACCGGTCCCGACGCGTTGAGGTTACCAGCCGGTCAAAGTGTTCTCAGAGCTTGACGGCGGCCGTGATCAGCGCCTGCGCATCGCCGCTATCCCACGCGGCGGGGCCGTTCATGGAGCCGAGAAGGCAGCCCTTCTCGTCGATCAGGAGCGTCACGGGAAGCCCGAAGGCAAGCCCCTGCTTCTTCAGGACATTGAAGACACCCATCGTGTTGTCACGATAAAGTCCGAGCTTGTCGACGCCGGTCTCGGCAAGAAAGGCCTTCGGCTTTTCTGCGTCACCCGTGTCGATATTGATCGCCACGACCTCGAAGTCCTTGCCGCCCATCTTCCCCTGAAGACCGTTGAGCGCCGGCATCTCTTCGCGGCAAGGCACACACCATGTCGCCCAGACGTTGAGGAGAACCGTCTTTCCGGCAAAGGCCTCAATGGTCATGTCCTTATCCGCGGCATCCTTGAACATCAGGCCGGCGATCGAGCGCGGTTCCGTGGCCGCGGTCATGGCAGCGACCTCGCCCTTCGTGACGGAGTCCAGGCCCGCTGCCTTGCTGACTGCTCCTTCGCACTGGCCCGCCTCCGCAGCAACCTCGGCATTGCCAGATACGGTCTGCTTCACGTATACCGCTGCCGCGCCGGCCAAAATGCCGGCGACTGCCGCAATCGCAACCAGCTTGGCGGAAGGAAGTCCGAGGGGTCTTTTTTCTGTCATCAACATCTCCGGGATGGGCATCAAATGGCCGAGGACACCAAGGACACGCTGACCTCCAACCAGATGTGGGGCGGACGTTTCGCCTCCGGCCCCGCAGCCATCATGGAGGAGATAAATGCCTCCATCGACTTCGACAAGAAGCTTTATGCCCAGGACATCCGCGGCTCAATAGCGCATGCGACCATGCTTGCCCATCAGGGCATCATCGCCACAGAGGACAAAGACAAGATCGTTCACGGTCTGAACACGATCCTGTCAGAGATCGAAAGCGGCCGTTTCGAATTCTCCCGTCGCCTCGAAGACATCCACATGAACGTCGAGGCGCGGCTTGCCGACCTGATCGGTCCCGCAGCGGGACGCCTTCACACGGCTCGTTCGCGCAACGACCAGGTGGCGCTCGATTTCCGTCTTTGGGTAAAGGAAGAACTGCAGAAGACGGAGCTTGCGTTGACGGCGCTCATCAACGCCTTCCTCGACCGGGCGGAAGAACATGCCGAGACGGTGATGCCCGGCTTCACCCACCTGCAGACGGCCCAGCCCGTCACCTTCGGCCACCACTGCATGGCTTATGTCGAAATGTTCGGCCGTGATCGGCAGCGCGTGCGGCACGCAATCGAGCACCTCGATGAAAGCCCCATTGGGGCCGCAGCGCTCGCCGGTACCGGTTACAACATCGACCGGCACATGACCGCCAAAGCGCTGGGCTTCCGCGAACCGACCCGCAACTCGATCGACACCGTGTCCGATCGCGACTTCGCACTCGAATTCCTCGCGATGGCCTCGATT
>DATGWU010000531.1:0-1629 GCA_035299345.1 Rhizobium sp. | reverse complement strand
GCCATGCACCCGCTTTAAGAGCCCCGCCGCCGCCATGTCGCGCATGTCGCGGCGGATCGTGTCTTCCGACACCTCGAGTTCGCGCGCCAGCGCGCTCGCCAGCGCCTGGCCCTCGCGCCGTAGCGTCTCGAGGATGTGCGTTCTGCGTTGACTGCCGAGCATTGCATGGTCCTGCATGTTTGTCCGTGAATTCTCGCGATATTACGTGAATCGATTCGACAATCCAGCAAAAACACGCAATATCGTGCAGCCTGCAGGACGCAGGCTGAACAAACCATGGAGATGAACATGCTGATCCTGATTGCCGGTCCCTATCGCTCCGGCACCGGCGACGATCCGGCGAAGATGGCGGAGAACCTGAAGCGTCTGGAAGCGCCGTCCCACGCCCTGTTCAGGGCGGGGCATGTGCCGATGATCGGCGAATGGGTGGCGCTGCCGGTCTGGCATGCCGCCGGCGGCAAGACGGTCGGCGACGATCTCTACGAGGAAATCTTCCATCCCGTCGCGGGCCGGCTGCTGCAATTGTGCGAGGGAGTGCTCCGCCTGCCCGGCGCCTCGAAGGGGGCGGACAACGACGTGCGGATCGCGACCGAACGCGGCATTCCGGTGTGGTACAGGCTGGAAGACGTGCCGGGCTGCGCTTGAGACGGGGCGCAGGCTCTCCTCCGTCACCCCGGACTTGATCCGGGGGTCAGCAACGGTGCGTCTGTGCCGTGAAAGAGTCCTTTTACGATCAAGGACTTGATCGCACTGGATGCCGGCTCGGAGGCCGGCATGACGGATGGGCGTGTCCGCCGCAATTGCCGAAAAGCTCGACCGGAGGTCTGTCGGCGTTCTGAACCTCCCTCACGCCTTCACGGCGACGACGAAGAGCCGGGGAAAGCGCAGGAGCCGCCGGCCGTCCGCCATCCGCGGATAGGCCTGCTCGATGCGCGTGGTGTAGTCCGCGAGGAAGGCGTCGCGGTGCTCGGCGCCGGCCGCATCGAGATAGGGGCGAAGCCCCGTGCCCTTCACCCATTCGACGATCGCTTCGGCGCTTTCCATCGGGTGGTAGTAGTCCGTGTGCCACAGGTCGACGCGGCGCGCATGGGGCGACAGCCGGTCGTAATAGGCGGCGGGCGGGGGGAGCGGCGTGCGGCGGATGCGCCCGCCGGCGAAGAGCGCACGCCACGGGCCGGCAGCCCCCGTCGCCTCCATCGCGCGGTGGCAGGGCTCGTCGAGATTGTCCGGCATCTGCACGGCGAGCACGCCGCCCGGCGCCAGATGCGCCATCAGCCGCTCCATCAGGGCCAGATGGCCCGGCAGCCATTGCAGCACGGCATTGGCGTAGAAGAGGTCGACGTCGTGCGGCGGCTCCCAGGTCGAGAGGTCGGCGGCGACGAAGGGTGTCTCCGGCAGCCGTGCGCGGGCCTTCTTGAGCATGTCGGCATCGCTGTCGAGGCCGGTGACCGCCTGGCCGCCGAAGCGCTCGACGATGAGCGCGGTCGAGTTTCCCGGCCCGCAGCCGAGGTCGTAGGCGCGCTTCGCCTCGGCGAGCGGCACATGCGCCAGCAGGTCGCGCGCCGGCCGTGTCCGCTCGTCCTCGAACTTCAGGTATAGTTCCGCCGACCACGCCATGTCAGAGGCTTT
>DATGWU010000530.1:0-10421 GCA_035299345.1 Rhizobium sp. | reverse complement strand
GCTGCTTGCCGCCAGCAAGGCGAGTGCCGCCGTTATCCCCGAGGGCGACGCCCGCCTGAAGGCCGAGGATGTGACCTATCCCGGCGGAACGACCGAGATGCAGGCCTATCTCGTCCGCCCCAAGGATGCCGCCGGCCCGCTGCCCGGCGTCATCGTCATTCACGAAAACCGTGGCCTCAATCCGCACATCCGCGATGTCGCCCGCCGTATGGCGCTCGAGGGCTTCGTCGTGCTGGCGCCGGATTTCCTCTCACCTTACGGCGGCACGCCGGACGACGAGGACAAGGCGCGCGAGATGTTCACCACCCTCGACATGGCCGCGGCCGTCAACAATGCCGAGGCGGGGCGTGTCTATCTGGCCGGTAACGCCGATTCCAACGGCAATGTCGGCGCCGTCGGCTTCTGCTGGGGCGGCGGCATGGTGAATCGCCTGGCGGTCGCCTCGCAGGCACTCGGGGCGGGGGTCGCCTATTATGGCGCCCAGGTCCCCGCCGATCAGGTACCGGCGATCCAGGCGCCGCTTCTGCTGCACTATGCCGGGCTCGACGAGCGCATCAACGCCGGCATCGATGCCTACAAGGCGGCCCTCGAAGAAAACAAGAAGACGTTCGAGATCCATGTCTATGAGGGCGTGAACCATGCCTTCAACAACGACACCTCTGCAGCCCGCTACGACCAGGCGGCGGCCGACCTTGCCTGGTCGCGGACGGTTGCTTTCCTGAAGAAATATCTCTCCTGAACATTCGTTGTTGCGATGGTGCCGGAATCTTTCCGGGGCTGTCGCAACCCTGCGACAGAAGCCGTCGTGAAGCACCACGGGCTTGACCCGGATCAAGAAATTCGACCGGGACAACGCTAGGATGCATACGTCGTGACGGGTGTATCCCGGGCGGCCAGATGATTTCGCAACACGAATCCTGTCGAGGAGGAAAAGAATGGCATCGAGTATGAAAGCCGCGGTCGTGCGGGAATTCGGCAAGCCGCTGGTGATCGAGGAGATGGCGATACCGGAGCCCGGTCCGGGTCAGATTCTCGTCAGATATCTGGCGACGGGCGTGTGCCATACCGACCTGCATGCGGCGAACGGCGACTGGCCGGTCAAGCCCAATCCACCGTTCATTCCGGGGCATGAGGGTGTCGGTTATGTCGCCAAGCTCGGTGCCGGCGTCACCCGTATCAAGGAAGGTGATCGCGTCGGTGTTCCGTGGCTGCACACCGCCTGCGGTTGCTGCACGCCGTGCCGCACCGGATGGGAGACGCTCTGCGGCAGCCAGCAGAACACCGGCTATTCGGTCAATGGCACCTTCGCCCAGTATGGCCTGGCCGATCCGGATTTCGTCGGGCGTCTGCCGGACAATCTCGAATTCGGCCCCGCGGCTCCGGTGCTCTGCGCCGGCGTCACGGTCTACAAGGCGCTGAAGGAGACCGAGGTGCGGCCCGGCGAATGGGTGGTCATCTCCGGCATCGGCGGGCTCGGTCACATGGCCGTGCAGTACGCCAAGGCCATGGGCATGCACGTGGTCGCGGCCGACATCTTCGATGAAAAGCTGAAGCTTGCGAAGGAGCTCGGTGCCGACATCACCGTCAACGGCCGCGCCGCCGACGCGATCGAGCAGGTGCAGAAGGCGACCGGCGGCGTGCATGGCGCGCTCGTCACCGCCGTCTCCCCGAAGGCGATGGAGCAGGCCTACGGCTTCCTGCGCTCCAAGGGCACGATGGCGCTGGTCGGCCTGCCGCCGGGCTTCATCTCGCTGCCGGTCTTCGACACGGTGCTGAAGCGCATCACCGTTCGCGGCTCGATCGTCGGCACCCGCCAGGATCTCGAGGAATCGCTGGTCTTCGCGGGCGAGGGCAAGGTCGCCTCGCATTTCTCCTGGGACAAGCTGGAGAACATCAACGACATCTTCCACCGCATGGAGGAAGGCAAGATCGACGGCCGCATCGTCCTCGATCTCAACTGACCCGGCGCATACACCGAAACGTGAATGCAAGGGGCCGCGCATGCGGCCCCTTGCTCTGGCGACGCGTTCAAAATCCCCTATCTTATGGTGCAGCGCAATATTCTGGTTGCAGGGCATCATGTCGAATTCCAAGTGCGAACAGATCTTTGTCTTTCAAGGGGGTGGCGCGCTCGGAGCGTATCAGGCGGGTGCCTACGAGGCGCTGCACGAACATGATATCGACCCCGATTGGGTCGCCGGGATTTCGATCGGTGCCGTCAACGCCGCACTGATCGCCGGAGCGCCGAAGGAACGTCGGGTCGAAAATCTCCGGACGTTCTGGGACAAGGTCTCGTCGAACCTGACCTTCGGGTTCGGCCATGACGGCGCCGATGTTCGCCGTATCACCAACGAGACTTCGGTGATGGCCGGAGCGCTCACCGGCATACCCGGTTTCTTTTCGCCGCGCCTCTACACCCCTTACCAGATCCTCTACAATCGCGACGCCGCCATCAGCTTCTACGACACGGAGCCCCTGCTCAAGACGCTGGAGGAACTGGTCGACTTCGACCTCCTGAACAATTGTCGGACCCGCATCAGTCTCGGCGCGGTCGAGGTCGTATCAGGCAATTTCGCCTATTTCGACAGCCGTCGCCAGACGCTGGATGCCCGGCACATCGCCGCCTCGGGCGCCTTGCCGCCGGGGTTCGCGCCGGTCGAAATCGACGGCCGTTACTATTGGGATGGCGGCCTCGTCTCCAACACGCCGCTGCAGTATGTCCTCTCCACCAATGGCTCCGAGCGTAACATGGAGATCTTCCAGATCGACCTGTTCAGTGCCCGCGGGACCATGCCAAAGGATCACTTCGAGGCCGAGAGCCGTATCAAGGAGATCCGCTATTCCAGCCGGACGCGTCTGAACACCGACGAGTTCACCCGCAGGCAGGTCGTCCGCCGCGCCGCCAAGCGGCTCCTCGAAAAGCTGCCGCCCGAATTCGCCGATGACGAGGATGCCAGAATTCTGAGGTCCATCGGCGTCGAATACGACGTGACGATCGTGCACCTCATCCACCGGCGGGCGGCTTCTGCGACGCACGCCATGGATGCCGAATTTTCGCGGGCTTCGATCACGGAACATTGGGCAGCCGGTTACGACGACGTCATGCACACGCTCAACCACGACAAGTGGAAAAACCGTGGCCGCCCGCGCGACGGAATTCAGATTTTCGACCTCGCCCACGAACGGCACGGGAAGAGCTGACATCACGTCTCGTCGTCCGGTACCGGCGCCAGCAGGACGCACGACCCCGGACAGGCAACAAGGAGAATGACCATGAAACTCGAAGGTAAAGTCTGCATCATCACCGGCTCGGCCAGCGGCATCGGCCACGCAATCGCCAAGCGCTATGTGGAAGAGGGTGCGAAAGTCGTCATCGCCGATCTGAAGGAAGATCAGGCCCAGGCGGCAGCCGATGCCCTGACATCGATGGGCCCGGGCGAAGCCTTCGGCATCGCCATGGACGTGACGGATGAGGCGGCGGTCAATGCCGGCGTGGCGAAGACGGTCGAAAAGTGGGGACATGTCGATGTCCTGGTGTCGAATGCCGGCATTCAGATCGTCCACCGGATCGAGGATTTCCCGTTTTCCGACTGGAAGAAGATGCTGTCGATCCATCTCGACGGCGCTTTCCTCACCACGAAAGCGTGCATCCCGCACATGAAGAGCCAGGGCGGCGGTGCCATCATCTACATGGGGTCGGTGCATTCGCACGAGGCTTCGCCGCTGAAGTCGGCCTATGTCACCGCCAAGCACGGATTGCTCGGGCTGGCGCGGGTGGTCGCCAAGGAAAGCGGTTCGTCCGGCATTCGAGCAAACGTCATCTGCCCCGGTTTCGTGCGGACGCCGCTGGTCGACAAGCAGATCCCGGAACAGGCGAAGGAACTCGGCATTTCCGAGGACGACGTGATCCGCAAGGTCATGCTCGGTGAGACTGTGGATGGCGAATTCACCACGGTGGAGGACGTCGCCGAGGTCGCGCTGATGTTTGCCGGTTTCGAGACCAATGCGCTGACGGGGCAGTCACTGGTCGTCAGCCATGGCTGGCTCATGAACTGAGCCCGACGGAAGGGCGTCGGTCTCATGACCACGCCCACTCGCGCGGAGCTTGCCGCGGCTCGCCACGATGCCGGCGGCCAATGCTTCCATGTCCTGTCGGCGCGGGCTCGACCTCCGCCAGACGAGGCCGATTTCGCGGGACGGCGCGGGGTCGGCGAAAGGCACGATGCGGATCGCGGTGCGCGCCGTCTCCGTATCGACGGCCATTTCCGGGATGAGCGTCATGCCCATGTCGTGCGACACCATCTGCAGAAGGGTCGTCATCGAGGTCGCGCCCACATTGACGAGATTTCGCTTGTTCGCCGCCTTGCAGACCGCGAGCGCCTGTTCACGCAGGCAGTGACCTTCCTCGAGCAGCAGCAGCCGGTTCGGGTCGACCTGCGTTTCGGCGAGGGGTGAGACAAGGACATCGCTCTCGTTGTCGGCCATGGCGACGAAGAAGCGGTCGGTGAAGAGACTGCGGGTCGCGACGTTCTCCGCCTCGACCGGCAAGGCCGCGATCACCGCGTCGAGCCTACCCTCGGCGAGGTCCGCGAGCAGCCGGTCCGTCACAGCCTCCTTGAGTTCGATTTCGATCAGCGGATGCTCGCGCCGAAGATAAGGCACCATCTGCGGCACCAGATAGGGCGCAACCGTCGGAATGATGCCGATGCGGATCATGCCCTCCAGCATGCCGCTCCTGCGGCGCGCTGCCTCCTCCAGCCGGTCGATACCGGCGAGCACGCTGCGCACGTGCGCAAGGATTTCCTCGCCCTTGGCCGTCAGCAGCGTCGCCCCGCGTGTCCTCTCCACCAGCACCACACCCAGATGCTTCTCCATCTCCATGATCTGTGCCGAAAGAGCGGGCTGGCTGACATGCACCATTTCGGCGGCGCGGCCGAAGTGCAGGGTGGCGGCGAGCGCTTCGAAGTAGCGCATTTGACGAATGGTAATCATGATAGGAATATCCTATCGCCAATAACATCAAATACAATTGGAAATTATCACCTGCTTGGAAGAAGCTGGCGCCCGAAGACAACTGCTGCAGACAAACAGGAGGCAAACATGGACGCGAAGCTCAGGGAGATCAACGACAGCCAGGCCAGGTGTCCTGTCGTGCACGGAGCCACCAACGTATCGATGCGCTCCAACCGCGACTGGTGGCCGAACCAGCTGAATCTCAAGATCCTCCATCAGAATTCGGCGCTTTCCGACCCGATGGGGCCGGCATTCGACTACGCCGCGGAGTTCGGCAAGCTCGACCTCAAAGAAGTGAAGGCCGATCTCTATGCGCTGATGACCGACAGCCAGGACTGGTGGCCGGCCGATTACGGGCACTACGGGCCGCTTTTCATCCGTATGGCCTGGCACAGCGCCGGCACCTACCGCACGGGTGACGGCCGTGGCGGTGCCTCCGCCGGCACCCAGCGCTTTGCCCCGCTCAACAGCTGGCCGGACAACGTCAACCTCGACAAGGCCCGGCGGCTGCTCTGGCCCGTCAAGCGCAAATACGGCAACCGGCTTTCCTGGGCCGACCTGATGATCCTTGCCGGCAACTGCGCGCTCGAATCCATGGGCTTCAAGACCTTCGGTTTCGGCGGCGGCCGCGCCGACATCTGGGAGCCGGAGGAAGACATCTACTGGGGTGCGGAGACCGAGTGGCTCGGTGACAAGCGCTATACCGGCGAACGCATGCTGGAAAACCCGCTCGCCGCGGTACAGATGGGCCTGATCTACGTGAACCCGGAAGGTCCGAACGGCAATCCCGAGCCGGTCGCCTCCGGCCGCGACGTGCGCGAGACCTTCGCGCGCATGGCGATGAACGATGAGGAAACCGTCGCGCTGATCGCCGGCGGGCATACTTTCGGCAAGGCGCACGGCGCCGGCGACCCGGCCTTCGTCGGTCCGGAACCGGAAGCCGCGCCGATCGAGGAAATGGGCCTCGGCTGGAAGTCGAGCTATGGCATCGGCAAGGCCGGCGATGCGATCGGTAGCGGCATCGAAGGTGCCTGGAAGCCGAACCCGACCACCTGGGACATGGGTTATCTGAAGGTCCTCTTCAAATACGACTGGGAGTTGGTGAAGAGCCCGGCCGGCGCGCACCAGTGGCTGGCGAAGGATGTCGACGAAGAGGACATGGTCGTCGACGCCCACGATCCGTCGAAGAAGCATCGCCCGATGATGACGACGGCGGACCTCTCGCTGAAGTTCGATCCGGTCTACGAGCCTATCGCGCGCGACTATCTCGCCAATCCCGACAAGTTCGCCGACGCCTTCGCCCGCGCCTGGTTCAAGCTCACCCACCGCGACATGGGGCCGAAAGCCCGCTATCTCGGTCCGGAAGTTCCCGCGGAAGACCTGATCTGGCAGGATCCCGTTCCGGCTGCCGATCATCCGCTGATCGATGCGAAGGACATCGCCGACCTCAAGGCCCGGATTCTCGCATCCGGCCTGACGATCGCCGAGCTCGTTTCCACCGCCTGGGCCTCGGCCTCTACCTTCCGCGGTTCCGACAAGCGCGGCGGTGCCAATGGCGCCCGCATTCGCCTCGCGCCGCAGAAGGACTGGGAAGCAAACCAGCCTGAACAGCTCGCCAAGGTGCTGGCGGTTCTCGAGGCGATCCGCGCCACCTTTGACGCCGCCCAGGCCGGCGGCAAGAAGGTTTCGCTCGCCGACCTGATCGTCCTCGGCGGCGCGGCCGCGGTGGAACAGGCGGCGAAGGCGGCGGGCGAGGTGATCGAGGTTCCGTTCACCCCGGGCCGCACCGACGCGACGCAGGAACAGACCGACGTCGAAGCCTTTGCCGTTCTCGAACCCGTCGCCGACGGCTTCCGCAACTACCAGCAAACCGAGTTCAGCATTTCGCCCGAGGAACTCCTGATCGACAAGGCTCAGCTGTTGACCTTGAGCGCACCGGAAATGACGGTCCTCGTCGGCGGCCTGCGGGTGCTCGGTGTAAGCCACGGCGATGCGCAGCACGGTGTCTTCACCCACCGGCCGGGTGCCCTGACGAACGATTTCTTCGTCAACCTGACGGACATGGGTACGGTCTGGGCGCCGACCTCGAAGGCTGAGACGCTGTTCGAGGGCCGCGACCGCAAGACCGGTGCGGTGAAGTGGACGGCGACGCGCGTCGATCTCGTCTTCGGCGCTAATTCGCAGCTGCGCGCGCTTGCTGAAGTCTATGCGCAGGACGACGCCCGGCGGAAGTTCGTCAACGACTTCGTCGCGGCATGGGCGAAGGTGATGGACGCCGACCGCTTCGACATCGCCTGATCGTTGGCAGAACGGAACGCCGGTGTGTGGCTCGCCGCCAGGGCCGCACACAGGCAGTCGGGCCGAGAGCGCGCCGCACCCCGCGCCGCACTCGGGCACCGGCCGGAAACGGGAACAGCCGGGGTTCTCCCCGGCTGTTCCCGTTCTGCTGAATATGTCCGTCTGTGCGGTCGGCTTACCAGCCAGGGATCATGTGGCCGGCACGTAGCCGCGGATAGTAGCGGGGATAGGTCTTGACGTCGCCTTCGAGATCGTCGTCGACCGCCGACGGCGTGATGTTGTCGAGGCAGGCCGTGATGTGGTCGGTGATGGCGTTCATCAGCGAGGTGGAAAGCCCCGGCCGCTTCATCAGGCCGATCTGCACCGGCGGCAGCGGCGGGAAACCGTCGGCCTGCGTCAACACCTTCATGCCGGTCCGGAGCGCCGATTCCGGCAGCACTGAAACCGCCATGCCGGCGAGAACGGCGGCGGCCACCACGGTCGAGGACCAGCTGGTGAACAGGATCTGGTAGTCGCGGCCATCGGCGTCCAGCGCCGAGCAGGCGAGCTGGCGCCAGTTGCAGTCGCGCCGTCCGACGGCGAGCGGCACCGGTGCGTCGTCACGCAGCGGATGGTTGGCCGAGGCGACCCAGCAGAGCGGTTCGGTGCGGACCACGTCCGAGCTGCGTGCGCGCGGATTGTGGGTGACAAGCGCGATGTCGAGCTCGCCGCGGGCCATCTTCTCGGCAAGGTCGACCGACGGTTCGCAGACGATGTAGAGCTCGACGTTCGGATGGGTCTTGGCAAAGCGGCCGATGATTTCCGGCATGTAGCGGTCGGCGTAATCGTCCGGCGTGCCGATCCTCAGCGTGCCTTCCAGCCGGTTGTCGTCGAATGCGGCGATCGCCTCCGAATTCAGCCGGATGATCCGTCGCGCGTAATTCAGGAGCTTCTCTCCCTCGGCCGTCAGCCGGTTGCCGCGGCCGTCCTTGATGAAGAGCTGCTTGCCGATACGCTCCTCCAGCCGCCGCATCTGCATCGAAACGGCCGACTGGGTCTTGAAGACGCGGCCCGCGGCCTTCGTGAAGCTTCCGGTGTCGACGATCGCGATGAAGGTCTGGAGCTGATCGATATCGAGTGGCGCTGACATGGGGAAATTCCATCAGATGGATTGATGATAACTATTAGAAACATTCGTTGGACTGATCAATAGCTTTTCAGCATCATCACGATGCAAATCAACCGGAGCCGCCTCATCGGCTCCCTCCAACCTCCATGCCCCGACGGTTGGCTCTACCCATTTCCGGGTACGAGCCCGCCTCCATTCGTGCCGAAATCGAAAGGACTTTGTCGCCATGAGCACGACCGAACGGATGATAGAACTCGATCTCGCGGTCTCCCGGCCGACGCTTGCCGCGCGTCTCGCCGCAACCTGGGAGGGGACGAAATCCGTTCTGCGCGGGCTCAGGAACCGACGAGCCGCGAACCGCCTTGCCGAACTCGACGATGCACTGCTGCGCGACATCGGACTTTCCCGCGCCGATGTCGAGAGCATCCTTCGGACCTCCGGCATTGCGGACGATCCTTCGCGTCTTCTCACTCGTACCGCGCGCAATCGCGCCGACCGTTCGTTGCTGTCGGCGAAGTCCGAGTGACCCTCTCCCAATCCCCGCAGGGTGACTGCCAATAGCCCTGCCGACTTGCCCGGTGACCCTCCCAGTCCCGGGCATTTTTTTTGTGCCCAAGAATCTTTGCGCCAACCTCCCACAGCTTTTCCGTTCGCGGTAAGAGATTTCTAACTTCCGCACGAGATTCTCTTTCCCATTGCCAGCGGCCCCGGTTCCTCCGGGCACGGTCACGGAGCCTTTTTCAATGCGGATTTCCAGGAAGCTTCCTCTCGCGGCGGCGGTCTTCACCATCGTCGCCATCAGCGCATCGGTCGCCTTGACGCTCTTTCTCGAAGGCCGTGCGCTGCGCCAGCAGGTCTATCAGAAGCTGGAAGCGACGGCCGACGGAAGGCGCAACGAAGCGGAGGGCTATCTCGAAAGCGTGCGCCTCGATATCGCGGCGGTCGCCTCGAACGTCACCACCCAGCAGGCGCTTTACGGCTTCACCGGAGCGTGGAAATTCCTCGGCGAGGACCCGTCCGCCGAGCTTCACCGCCGCTACATCGACGAGAACCCGAACCCGGTCGGCGAGAAATACAAGCTCGAAAGCGCCAAGAAGGATGCCTTCGACCGCGCCCACAAGCAGTATCAGGCCTACTATCTCAATCATCTGCAGGCGCAGGGCTATGACGATATCCTGATGATCGATCTCGACGGCAACGTCGTCCATTCGGTCCAAAAGGAGAAGGACTACGGCACCAACCTGACGAAGGGGCCGTACAAGGGTTCCGGCCTGGCGGAGGTCTTCGGCAAGATCGTTGCCGCCAATGACCCGAACGCCGTCGCGATGTCCGGCTTTGCGGCCTATGCGCCTTCCGAAGGCGCTCCCGCCTCCTTCCTCGCCGTTCCGATCACCATGAACGGCCGCACGATCGGCGTCGTCGCCTATCGCCTGCCGAACCACCGTCTCGACACGCTCTTTGCCAACCGCAAGGGCCTCGGGGAGACCGGCGAAACCGTTCTGGTGGACTCCGCGGGCACGCTGCTGAACGACAGCACTCTGACGCCCGAGAAGGACATCCTTTCCGCGAAAGTCGACACGACGATGTTGCCGGTGGTCATGGAAGGCGGCGATGCCTTCGGAACGCTTGCCGGCTACCGCGACATGACCAGCCTTGCCGCCGGCGTGCCGCTCGAATTCGCCGGCACCCGCTGGGCCGTCTTCGCTCTCATCGGCGAGGACGAAGTGGCGGCGAACCTGCGCAGCACGGCACTGGTTTCGGTGCTCTTCGGCGCGCCGATCGTGCTCCTTGGCATCGTGATCGCCGTTCTTTATTCGCGTTCGCTGACGCGTCCGATCACGCGCCTCGTCAAGTCCATGGGCGAGCTCGCGAGCGGCAACACGGCGATCACCCTCGAAGGCGAGGGACGGCAGGACGAGATCGGTGAAATGGTCCGCTCGGTGGCGGTCTTCCGTCAGGCGGCGCTCGAGAAGCGGACGCTCGAAAGCGACGCCGAGACCCG
>DATGWU010000529.1:0-3880 GCA_035299345.1 Rhizobium sp. | reverse complement strand
CGAGCAGAAAGAGTTTCGGCGAGATCGCAAGCGCCCGGGCGATCTCCACGCGCTGGCGCTGGCCGCCGGAAAGCTTGTTCACCGGCCTGTCGGCATAGCCCGGCAGGTGGATCAGCGACAGGAGTTCCTCGACCCGCCTTGCCTGCGCCTCACGCGCGACGCCGCGGATCCTCAGCGGATAGGCGATGTTCTCGCCGACCGTCAGATGCGGGAAGAGCGCCAGCGACTGGAACACCATGCCGAGATTGCGCTTGTGCGTGGGAACACGCGTGATGTCCTCGCCGTCGAGGACGATCGCTCCGCTCGTCGGCGTGTCGAGCCCGGCGATCATCCGGAGCAGGGTCGTCTTGCCGCAGCCGGACGGGCCGAGCATGCAGACGAAGGTTCCGTGCGGAACCGTCAGCGCCACGTCGTCCACGGCTGTGAAGGGGCCGAATTGCTTGGTGACACCGTTGAGAGAAAGTCCGGACATCATGTCTCCGAAGTCAAATAGGGCCGGGGCTCATAGCCCGTCCGCGCCGGGATATCATCGCACCGGCGAATTGTGTCGTAATCCCGTGGGACGCTCAAGCAGAAGAGTCCGGATCGAGGCGACAGCCTCCCCCTCTCCCTGCTTACAGGGAGAGGGAATAGGGACAGCCGCCAGGTCAGCCGACGATCAGCTCGGTCCACTTCTGGTTCAGCCAATCCGACTTGGTCTGGTAGAGATCATAGCGGGGAATGACCGGATCGATGTCCGAGGAGACCGCAGCGAACTCTTCCGCCGTCAGATCGAGCAGGTCACGCTTGACGGTCGGCGCGGTGCCGACCTTGCGCGACAGCGTTGCCTGGATCGAGGGCTGGCACATGTAGTCGATGAAGACATGCGCTTCCTCCGACTTCTCGGAAGCCCGCGACAGCGCCCAGCAGCCGGAATCGAGGATACCGCCTTCCTTCGGGAAGGTGGAGCGCACCGGATGGCCTTCCGAAGCGGCAAGACCGGTCACGTCGTGATAATACTGCCCCATCGGGATTTCGCCCGATTTCAGCGCCTGCTCGAACTGCGCCTCGTCGCGATACCACAGCCGGACGTTCGGTTTCACCTCGGCGAGCTTGTCGAACACCTTCAGGATGCCCTCCTCGGTGTCGAGGGTATTGGTACCGCCGAAATAGGTCTTCGCCGTCACCTCCAGAAGGAAAGAGTTGGAAACGAGCGCGAGCAGGCCGAGCTTGTCCTCGTTCGCCGGGTCCCAGAGCGCCGCCCAGGAAGTCGGCGCCTCCTTGTAGACGTCCGTGTTGGTGACGAGCGTGATGTACCAGGCGACGGCACCGAGGCCGGCAACCCTGCCGTCCGGATACTTGTTGACGAAATGGTCGACGAGGTTCGAGGCGTTCTTGATCTTGGTAAGGTCGAGCGGCGACCAGAGATCCGTCGCCTGGCCCTTCAGCATCGCGACCTGCGACATCATCGAGACGTCGGCGGGCGCCTGACCCGCCTTGGCGGCCTGCTCAAGCTGCACGAGCCAGGCTTCGCCGGTCGGCTCGGCAACGGATTCGATCGCGATCCCGGTCGCCTTGGTGAATTCCGGGAAGATGTTCTTGTCGAAAGAATCCTTGAAGTAGCCGCCGTAGACGCCGACCTTCAGCGACTTGTCCTGGGCCCGGAGAATGGAGGGCATGGCCAGCATGCCAGCGCCGGCAACCGAGCCGGCCAGCACGCCGCGGCGGCTGATCGATGTCTGCAGAAATTTCGTCATGGCTTTGTTCCCTTATGTCGTTCTGGTTGTCGTCACTCAGTTGAAGCCGGGATTCTTGTCCACGCAAGCCCCGGCCGTCTCTTGCTCCCGGTTCAGCGCGCCCTGACGGCCGGGCTGAAGACCATCAGGCTCAGGATTTCGAAGAGAACCTGCGCACCGGCATGGGCGGTATTGTGGGTGGCGTCGTATTGCGGCGCCACCTCAACGACGTCGCCACCGACGAGGTTCATCCCCTTCAGCCCCCGGATGAGCTCCAGCACCTCTCGCGAGGTGAGCCCGCCGACCTCCGGTGTTCCCGTTCCCGGTGCGATCGAGGGATCGAAGCTGTCGATATCGAAGGAGAGATAGGTCGGGCCGTCGCCGATGATCTTCCTCGTCTTCTCGATGATCGCCGGCATGCCGAGACCGGTGATCTCTTCAGCATGGATCACGGTCATCCCGGACTCGTAGGAGAATTCCCAGAGATATTCCGCCGAGCCGCGGATGCCGATCTGGATCGTGCGAGTCGGATCGAGCGTGCCATCGAGGACCGCGTTGCGGAACGGGCCGCCATGGTGGAATTTCGACTGGTCGAACGGACCGCCGGTGTCGCAATGGGCATCGATGTGCACGAGGCCGACCGGACCGTGCTTGCGGGCAATGGGCTTGAGGATCGACTGGGTGATCGAATGGTCGCCACCCACCGAGAGCGGCAGTACGCCGGCGTCGACGATCTTCGAGAGATAGTGTTCGATGTCCTCATGGCTGAGCTCCAGCCGGTAGCGGCTGGAAAACGGCACATCGCCGATATCCGCCACCTTGAGGTCGAAGACCGGCGCGCAATCGAGCACGTGGTTGTAGGGGCCGATGCGGTCGATGCTGCGCAGGGCCCGAGGCCCGAACCGCGACCCCGGGCGGTTGGTGACGCCGAGATCCATCGGCACGCCGACGATCGCCACCTGCAGATCGCCGAAATCAGGCGACTGCGGATCGACCTGGCGGTGCGGGGCGCTGAGGAAAGTCGGAACGCCGGTATAGGGAGCCGCGCGAGTGCCGTTCGAGAAGATCTTGGCGCCGACCCTGGCGAACTTCGGATCGAAGATCTCACCGGCTCCGTCGCCGCCGTATTTTGCCCGCAGCGCCTCGAGTTTCGTCGGATTCCACGCCATCTTTTCGTTCCTTTCCCTGCGTCTCGAAAGCAGGCCGGCGGCCCGGCAGCGATATGGCTTTCAAAACGGCAGCCTTCGGTCCTGCCTCTATGATGAGCATTATCCCTGTAAAAGGGATGGAAATGCAATTGACGATGTAATAGCAATCCATGTGAGAAAAACTCACAAGCATCGAGCCCATGACCGCCCGCCTGCCCCCGCTCAATCCGCTCCGCGCCTTCGAGGCCGCCG
Source organism: Rhizobium sp. (assembly GCA_035299345.1). Classification (GTDB taxonomy): domain Bacteria; phylum Pseudomonadota; class Alphaproteobacteria; order Rhizobiales; family Rhizobiaceae; genus Allorhizobium. The sequence goes on along the minus strand of DATGWU010000529.1, from coordinate 765 downwards.
CAAGGCTCGGCTCCATTTCCGCCGCCGCCCGCGAGCTGAAGGTGACCCACGGCGCGGTCAGCCACCAGATCAGGACGCTGGAGGAGAGCCTGAAGGCGAGCCTCTTCGAGCGCGGCGGCAAGAGACTCAAGCTGACGCCGCAGGGCGCGCTGCTGCTGCCCGCCGTCTCCTCCGCCTTCGAAGGCATCGCCGCGGCGACCGCACTGGTGAACCGCCCGTCGACGAGCGGCAACCTGCGCATCTCCTGCGTGCCGGCGCTGCTCTCGCTCTGGCTGATCCCGCGCATGGGCTCCTTCAGCGAGCAGTATCCGGAGATCAGCCTGACGCTAACCTCCAGCAACGACGCCGCACTCGTGCAATCGCCGGAGATCGACGTCTCCATCCTCTATGGTCCGGGAGGCTGGCGCGACTGCTGGGCGCGGCTGTGGAGCAGCCTCGAACTCTTCCCCGTGGCAAGCCCGACGCTTCTCAACAGCCGGCCGCTACGCTCCGTGCGCGACCTGCGCGACCACGTCCTGCTGCACGGCGACGACGGGCGGGAGTGGAACACCTGGCTTGCCGCCGCCGACCAGCTCGACATGCCGCGGCTCAGGGAGCATTTCATGAGCGACGCGCGGCTCTCCACCGAAGCCGCCCGCTACGGCCAGGGCATCGCCCTCGGTGACAACATCACCGCGAGCAGCCTGATCGCTTCGGGCGAACTCGTCATTCCCTTCGACCTCTCGGTTCCGGCCTCCGACGCCTTCTATGTCACCTGCCGAAACG
>DATGWU010000528.1:0-5003 GCA_035299345.1 Rhizobium sp. | reverse complement strand
CGGAGACGGCCACAGCGTCTATTGGGAACGGTTCGGCACCAAAGGTGCGAAGCCGGCGGTCTTCCTGCATGGCGGTCCGGGCGGTGCCACCGGCCCGAACAACCGACGCCTGTTCGATCCGGCGCTCTACGATGTCATGATGTTCGACCAGCGCGGTTGCGGCAAGTCGACCCCGCATGCCTCCATCGAGGCGAACACCACCTGGCATCTCGTCGCCGACATCGAACGCCTGCGCGAAATGATGGGCGTCGAAACGTGGCTCGTCTTCGGCGGCTCCTGGGGCTCGACGCTGGCGCTCGCCTATGCCGAGACGCATCCCGAGCGTGTCTCCGAACTGGTGCTGCGCGGCATCTATACGCTGACCAAGGCCGAGCTCGACTGGTACTACCAGTTCGGCGTCTCGGAGATGTTCCCCGACAAGTGGGAACGCTTCCAGGCGCCGATCCCGGAAAACGAGCGCCACGAGATGATGGCGGCCTATCGCCGGCGGCTCACCGGCACTGATCGTGAAGAGCAGTTGCGCTGCGCCGTCGCCTGGAGTTCCTGGGAGGGCGAGACGATCACGCTGCTGCCGAATCCGGACTATTCCGACCATTTCTACGACCCGGAATTCGCGCTCGCCTTCGCCCGCATCGAGAACCATTTCTTCGTCCATGCCGGCTGGCTGGAGGAAGGGCAGCTGCTGCGCGATGCCGTGAAGCTCAGGGACATTCCCGGCGTCATCATCCACGGCCGTTACGACATGCCCTGCCCGGCGAAATACGCTTGGGCATTGCATAAGGCCTGGCCGAAGGCGGATTTCCACCTGATCGAAGGCGCCGGCCACGCCTATCTCGAACCCGGTATCCTCGACCAGCTCATCCGCGCGACTGACCGGTTTGCGGGGAAGAATTGACAATGCCGGAGGGCCTTACCCCCTCTGCCCTGCCGGGCATCTCCCCCACAAGGGGGGAGATCGGCCTGGGGATGCGGCGCGGCCTCACCCTCCCCTTGAGGGGGAGGGTCGGAGCAAAGCTCCGGGGTGGGGTGACGTTGGCGAAGTGGGTGCAGGTCTCACGCGTCGTACTCGAGATGCGGTTCACCCCCACCCGCCGCTTCGCGGCGACCTCCCCCCTCAAGGGGGAGGTGGGAAGCGCGACGGCGACACTCCCTCGTGGGGGAGATGTCGCGAAGCGACAGAGGGGGGTAATGCCCCCAAGACAAGAAACTGCCTGAGGACAGCAGCATGACACGCGAAAAGATCTACCTCTTCGACACGACGCTCCGCGACGGACAGCAGACGCCGGGCATCGATTTTTCGGTCGAGGACAAGATCGCCATCGCCGCGATGCTCGATGAATTCGGCTTCGACTATGTCGAGGGCGGCTATCCGGGCGCCAACCCGACGGACACCGCTTTCTTCACGCAGAAGCGCACGAACCGGGCCGCCTTCGTCGCCTTCGGCATGACCAAGCGGGCCGGCATTTCCACCTCCAACGATCCGGGGCTCGCCCAGCTCCTGCAGGCGAAGAGCGACGCCGTCTGCTTCGTCGCCAAGAGCTGGGACTATCACGTCAAAGTCGCGCTCGGCTGTACCAACGAGGAGAACCTCGAAAGCATCCGCGAGAGCGTCGAGGCGGCGATCGCCGCCGGCAAGACCGCCATGGTCGACTGCGAACATTTCTTCGACGGCTACAAGGCCAATCCGGACTATGCCGTCGCCTGCGCGAGGACCGCCTACGCGGCGGGTGCGCGCTGGGTGGTGCTCTGCGACACCAATGGCGGCACGCAGCCGCCGGAAGTCGGCACGATCGTCGCCGCCGTCATCGCCGCCGGCGTGCCGGGCAGCGCGCTCGGCATCCACGCCCACAACGACACCGGACAGGCGGTTGCCAATTCGCTTGCGGCGATCGAGGCCGGCGCGCGGCAGATCCAGGGAACGCTGAACGGCATCGGCGAACGCTGCGGCAACGCCAATCTCGTGACGCTCATCCCGACGCTCTGCCTCAAGGAGACCTATGCCGAGCGCTTCGAGACGGCGATCGACCGTGAGAAGCTCGCCGGCCTCACCCGGCTGTCGCACGCCTTCGACGAGCTGTTGAACCGCTCGCCGGACCACCAGGCGCCCTATGTCGGGGCGTCTGCCTTCGCGACCAAGGCCGGCATCCACGCCTCCGCGCTGCTCAAGGACCCGCGTACCTACGAGCATGTCGATCCGGCGAGCGTCGGCAATTTCCGCAAGGTCATGGTCTCCGACCAGGGCGGCAAGGCGAACTTCATCAACGAGCTGAAGCGTCGCGGCATCGCAGTCGAGAAGGACGATCCGCGCCTCGACCGGCTGATCTCGATCGTCAAGGAGCGCGAGGCGACCGGCTATGCCTACGAAGGTGCGGATGCGAGCTTCGAGCTGCTCGCCCACCGCACGCTCGGCACGGTTCCGGACTTCTTCTCGATCGACGGCTTCCGGGTGATGGTCGAGCGCCGCTTCGACGCGAACGGCCACCTGAAGACCGTATCGGAAGCCGTGGTGAAGCTCGTCATCGACGGCGCGAGCGTCATGTCGGTCGCCGAGGGCGACGGTCCGGTCAATGCGCTCGACATTGCGCTTCGCAAGGACCTCGGCAAGTACCAGGCCGAGATCGGCGACCTCGAGCTCACCGACTACAAGGTGCGTATCCTCAACGGTGGCACCGAGGCGATCACCCGCGTGCTCATCGAATCCGGCGATGCGACGGGCGTGCGCTGGTGGACGGTCGGCGTGTCGGAAAACATCATCGACGCCTCCTTCCAGGCGCTGATGGATTCGATCGTCTACAAGCTGATGAAGAACCGCCAGCTCGCCGGCAAGATCGCGGCGGAGTAGACCCGCGGCCGACATTCGCCGGGTGATGACGCGCCGCGACGGGCCTCGCGGTGCGAAATCCGCCGTTCAATTCCGGTCACCGACCCTTCACCGGAATGAATTTGTCCATTCGTGACGCATGGAGTATCGCAAGCGCCTAAAACAACAAAGGATGGAAACGCCATGGCGACCGACACCGCAGTCGAGGTCAAGAACGAAGACAGCGCGCGCGGCTTCGCCTTCGCGCTCGCCGCCTATATGCTCTGGGGATTCCTGCCGTTCTACATGAAGGCGGTCGCGCACATCCCGCCGACCGAGGTCATCGCCCACCGCATCCTCTGGTCGATCCCGATCGCCGGCGGCGTACTGCTCATCCTCCGGCGGACGGACGACCTGAAGGTGGCGATCCGCAATCCGCGGATGCTCGGCATGGCAGCCGTCACCGCCCTGCTCATCAGCATCAACTGGGGCATCTATGTCTGGGCGATCGGCGCGGGCCGCGCGCTCGACACCGCGCTCGGCTACTTCATCAACCCGCTCTTCTCGATCTTCCTCGGCGCCGTGCTGTTGAAGGAAAAACTTGCGCCGGCGCAGAAGGTGGCGATCACGCTCGCGGCAATCGCCGTTGCGGTGCTGACCTACGACGCTGGTGGGTTGCCGTGGGTGGCGCTCGGCCTCACCTTCTCCTGGGGCTTCTACGCCTTCTTCCGCAAGACCCTGCCGATCGGGCCGAACCAGGGCTTTCTTCTCGAAGTGCTGCTGCTCAGCGTGCCCGCGCTCGGCTACATCGCCTATCTCGGCGCGACCGGCCACGGCCATTTCTTCGCGACCGGCACCGCCGACGCGCTGCTCCTGCTCGGAACCGGCCTGGTAACCGCCGTGCCGCTGCTCTTCTACGCCAACGGCGCCAAGCTCCTGCGTCTGTCGACCATCGGCATCATGCAGTACCTGCCGCCGACGATGATCTTCCTGATCGCCGTCTTCGTCTTCAAGGAGCCCTTCGGCACCGCCAAGATGATCGCCTTCCCGCTGATCTGGCTGGCGCTCGGCATCTTCGTCTGGCCGATGCTGAGGCAGTACCGCAAGCAATAGCGGCTAGGATCAGAGCTTGGCGATGACCTCGTCGGCGCCGTCGAGGTCACGGGCGCCCTCGACCTTCTCGAGGATCGTCGGGATGATGTCTTCGACATTGTCGATGACGAGCGGCTGAACCCGCTCGGCGGTGTGGATGAAGCCCTGCTCGCGCATGTGGCGGAGCAGTTCCAGCATCGGGTTCCAGAAACCGTTGATGTTGGCGAAGACCATCGGCTTTTCGTGACGGCCGAGCTGCGCCCAGGTCATGATCTCGACGATCTCCTCCAGCGTGCCGATGCCGCCCGGCAGGGTGATGAAGGCGTCGGCGCGCTCGAACATCTTGTGCTTGCGGGCATGCATGTCCCCAGTGACGATCAGCTCGTTGAGCTGACCTAGCGAATGGCGCGTCGCTTCCATGTCCACCAGGAATTCGGGGATGATGCCGGTGACCTGTCCGCCGTTCGACAGCACGCCGCTCGCAACCGCTCCCATGATGCCGCGGGTGCCGCCGCCGTAGACGAGGCGCAGCCCGTGCGCGGCGATCGACCGGCCGAGCGCGCGGCCGGCGGCGATATGGTCTGGATCGCGCCCCGGCTGGGAGCCGCAATAGACGCAGACGGATCGAATCGTATTCATGTTTTTGCTCATGAAGGAAGAAAGACAATCATGCGCCCGCAAGGTCAACCGAATTGACGAAAAAGCTGTCGGCGCAAGGCCGCCAGCCGTTGAGAAAGCTTGTGAAAGCGGCGAGATAAGGCTAGCAATTCCAAGGGATACGGCGGCCTTTCCGCCCGGAGAGTGACTATGATGAAAAATCGTGCCGGCTTGCTGGCCTTGCTGGTGCTCGCGATTGCGACGATCCTGATGGTGTTCTTCGTCATGCCGAGAATTTCGGACGACGGGAAGGACAAGGCTCAGACGACGACGGCAAGCGGCGATGCCGCGAAAACGCCAGCGCCCGAACCCGCCAAACCAGCGGAAGACCTCGCGACGGTCGCGACCGAAAAGATGGGACGCCTGAAGGCCGAAGCCGAGAAGGCCGCCCAGGCACTAGTGTCGCTCTTTGCCGACGGCAAGGTGCCGGCGGCGGAAGCCTATGCCGGTGCCA
>DATGWU010000527.1:0-4295 GCA_035299345.1 Rhizobium sp. | reverse complement strand
CCGAGCCGGTCCACAAGCCTTGATCGGCGTGGAACGTGTCGTTGCCCGCTCCAGCGTCAAGATTTGAGATGCCGCCGCCGGACCAGATGTGATCGTTGCCATCGCCAGCATCGACGGAGGACGCTATGCCGTTGCTGCCTGTGATATCGTTTCCAGTGCGAATTTCGTCGCTTCCGATGCCGCCAAAAAGATAATCGCGACCGCCGTTGCCGTAAATCTTGTCGTCTCCATCGTCGCCGTACAAGAATTCCTGGTTGGTCGTCTGGGTGCCTCCATAGATTGTGTCGTTGCCGGCATCTCCGTGAGCCGTTGCGCGTCCGATGCTGCCGACGTAAATGGTGTCGTTCCCATCGCCGCCATACATTCGGTCGCCAGCGCCCGCGGTCGCGCCATTGCCTCGGATTATGTCGTTTCCTCCATAGCCGTAGATTGAATCGGACGCTGAAGTACCAGTCAGCGTCTCATCTGCGGCTGTTCCATTGATCGTGGCCATACGGTTGCTCCTGTCCCGGTGGAGAAGTAATCTCACATATCTATACACACGTTCTATGATATAAATGCAATTACATTCACGCATAGAGTGTTGGCAATCAACTATGACAAGCTCAAGGATGGGGTTGGCCAAGCTTGCCCGGCCGATGCTGGTCGCGCTGCTGTTTCTGGCGCTGATCGTCGCAGCGGGTCTTGCCCTGTCTTTGCGAAAGAGCCTGATCGTTCGTCGGGAAGCGCAGCTGCCGACGGCGTTCTCTGAGACATTCTATGTCGATGGCCGTCCCCTCAAGGAGCGATGGGACGGCTTGGGTCTCGACGGACGGCGGATGTACCTGCGCGCCTACGAGAGATTTCCGAGCCTGAATGATTGCCTCGAAAGCGCGGCGGCAATCCCGGATGTGTCACGCCGGCTGAACTGGCGGGCGTTGGGCAGCGAAACGGAAATCGAGGTCTGCCTCTACCATCTCGCCCTCGACGCAGGTTCGCCGGAAGCGCTGGCCGAATGGTTCGGAAGAGAAGGTTTCGAGGTCAGCCAATCCGGAGAAGGACGGACCCTGCCGTCGCGAAACGGCGTCGAAGCCCGCAAGAGACTTCCGGATTTCGCGTCTGTCGCCGATTTCTTCGGCTTTTTCTCCTGGTGGTCCGTCCAGTACTTCAATCCGCTCCGGCTGTTGTTCGAGCCAGATCCGAAAGGCGCCCAGCTGCAAATACAGCTGCGCTATACCGGTGGTGATTTCCGAATTCCGAAGTTTTACACCGTGTTCTACGGAAATTACATCAAATAACCTGTGAGAGCCCCCCTCAATCCCACGTGGGCGCCAGATGCGCCGGATTGACGATCCGGCCGTTGGGAGTGATCGGAGGGCTCTCTTGTCGGGCGACCGCCTGCTTGCGGCGCAAGCCCAAACCCGCCGTCATGCCGGGCTAGACGCGGCATCCATCGCGATCAAGTCCTTGATCGCGAAAGGGCTCTTTCGCGGCGCGGACGCGCCGCTGCTGGACTCCCGCTCAGGGCCGGAGTGACGGAAGAGGTGGTGGCGAACGGCGGCAGAGCTTTCCGACATTCTTTGCGAGCCAGCATTTTAATCCGCTCCGGCCGTACGGGTAAGCGCGGAGACCGCGCCCATCTCGCGCCGTCTCTCACCCCTTATCCGCCAGCCAGTCGCGCAGCGCGGCATTGATGCGGGATTGCCAGCCGGGGCCGGTCTTGCGGAAGCGTTCCAGCACGTCCTGATCCAGCCGGATGGTTGTCGACACCTTCGGGCTTGTGCTTTTCGGCCGTCCGACGCGAACCGGCGCGGCGTCCAGCTTCTGGCGCCACGGCGCCCGGCTGAGGTCAGGGGCGTCGTCCGGGTCCTGCCAGGCGTCCGCCATAGGCTTGTTGTTCGCGGTCATTGGCTTTTCTCATGCTGATAATGCGTTGATCGTCGTCGCGCGGCGTCCAGACCACGACGACCATCCGCCGCCCGAGGAATCCGATGGTGAAGAAGCGGGTTTCGCCGTAGTCAAACCGATCGTCCTCGATCGTCAGGTGCGGGCCGTCGAAAACTTCGCCGGCGGCGGCGAAATCAAGGCCGCGCTCGACCAGCGTCTTCCGCCGCTTCTCCTCATCGAACACGATTGCCATTATTGTTACTACAAAAATGGATGCGGGCCAACAACAGAATGACGTCCTTCTCCCGCTCCATCAAGGGCACCCCCCTCAATCCCACGTGGGCGCCAGATGCCCCGGATTGACGATCCTCCCGTCGGGGCGGGCGAGCGCCGAGATCGCGTCCATCTCCTCGCCGTCGAGGTGGAAGTCGAAGACGGCGAAGTTTTCGGCGATCCGGCTTTCCGTCGCCGTCTTGGTGAGCGCCACCACGCCCTGCTGCTGGATCAGCCAGCGCAGCGCCGCCTGCGCCGCCGTCTTGCCGTGGCGGGCGCCGATGTCGTGCAGGAGCGGGCGGCGGCGATCACCTCCGTCTGGTAGAGCCAGGGGTGGTATTCCACCTGGTTGGTCACGATCGGAGCCTCTGAGGGTAGCAAACGACTATAGTCGCGCGACGGCCGCCGGAGGCCCGAGCTGGCATTGGTCGCTATCTGAATTTCTACAATACCCCACGCCGGCATTCATCCATTGACCAGCGGACGCCGGATAAGGCTTACTTCCACGCGCTGACACCGATGATGGTGGCAGCACAATCGAGGCGGAAATCTACTTCGCGAAACGCCCGAAACCGTTCAGACAAACCGAGCCATCTCTGATGATCTGTCGCCTTTTCCTGCCTGCCTTCCGCTCTCTCATTCTGCTTGTTGCGCTGCTCGGATGCATCCCTGCCTCGGCCCAGCAGGCCATGGTTCCGGAAGCGGACAATGACAGGGTGAAGACAGTCGGCGTCTATGTGCACCCGCCTTTCGTGACGAAATCGGGCGACAGCTATGGCGGCATGGCAATCGACCTGTGGGAGCTTGCAGCCGGCAGGATTGGGATTGCCAGCCGTTACGTCGAATATGAAAACATCGGGGAGCTGGTCAATGCGACCGCTTCCGGGGCGGTCGATGTTGCCGTCAGCAACATGACGGTCACACGCGAACGGGCAGAGCGCATCGATTTCACGCATCCATGGTTCGATGCCGGACAGCGCATTCTGGTCCGACAGGATGGCGGCGCGAGCGCAGGCGACCTGCTGCGAGGGCTGAATGAATCCGGCCACCTCCAGACCTATGCGGGCATCGGAATCCTTATCCTTCTCGCAACCATTCTCGTCACCTTGTTCGACCGCAAATTCGACCAGGATGCTCCGAAGCGCTGGCGCGATGGCATCGCCGAGAGCTTCTATACGGTCATGTCAGTGGCGACATCCGGCAAGGCCCCATGGCGCAAGAACCTGTTTGGCTGGATGGGCCGGATATGGCAGGGCCTGTGGCTTGTCTGCGGCATCGCGGTGCTTGCCTATGTCACCTCATCGGCAACCAGCGTGATGACCGCCCTGACGCTGACCAACCAGATCAATTCGGTGGCCGATCTTCCCGGCCGGGTTGTCGGAGTTCAGCCGGGTAGCGTGTCTGAAGATTATGCGCGGCAAGCGGGCCTCAATACACGGCCAGTCCAGCATATCGAGGAGGCCGCCGATGCGCTTGCAGACGGTGCGGTCGACGCCGTCCTGGGGGATGCTCCGGTGCTGGAATATTATTCGCACCAAAACCCGGGGCGCGGGCTGTCGGTGGTCGGGCCGATCTTTGCGCCTGACAAATATGCCTTTGGCCTGCCGAATGACAGCGCACTGACGCGCCCGCTGTCGGTTGAGATCATCGGACTGCATGAAAGCGGCCGACTTGAGGAAATCAGGACACGATATTTCGGCAACGAATAAGCGGGCATTGAGGCCGCGGCGCACCAGAAACGCGGCGAAGAAGTTGTGAATGGGTAGCTACGCCGGCGGCGTTACCGCGCACCGGGTATTTCGACCCAGCGGAAGGGCAGTAAATCGCCGCCCTTCGCCAACAAACCGACGATCCGCTTCCGGCCCCAACTCGGTCACTATTTCAAGGGTACCCCCTCAATCCCACCGGGGCGCCAGATGCGCCGGGTTGACGATCCGGCCGTCCGGGCGGGCAAGCGCGGAGATCGCGTCCATCTCTTGCGCCTCGAGGTGGAAGTCGAAGACGGCGAAGTTTTCGGCGACCCGGTTTTCCGTCGCCGTCTTGGTGAGCGCCACCACGCCCTGCTGCTGCACGAGCCAGCGCAGCGCCACCTGCGCCGCCGTCTTGCCGTGGCGGGCGCCGATATCCTGAAGGAGCGGCTCCTTCGGCACGCGCCC
>DATGWU010000526.1:0-2749 GCA_035299345.1 Rhizobium sp. | reverse complement strand
CATGACGCCCGCCGCCGTCAGCCAGCATGTGCGCAGCCTCGAAGCCTGGCTCGGTGTCAGTCTCTTCGAGCGCAGCGCCCGTGGCGTGCGGCTGACGCCCGCCGGGCGGGAATTCGGCAAGGCGGTGACCGCAGGATTCGGAACGATTGCCGCCGCCGCGGAACGACTGTCGGCCGGAGCAAAGCGCCGCACCGTGCGTCTCGCCTGCCTTCCCTCGGTCGTCACCCATTGGCTCGGGCCGAGATTGCCCCGCTTCCGCGCCGCCCATGCGGACATACAGGTCGCGATCTCTTATGCGGCAGGCGCCAAGACGGCGTCGGAAGCGGGGGCAGATCTGCTGATCCAGCACGGCACCCGTCCGGATGCCGGAGCGGTACCGATCCTCTCCGGTGCAACTCGCCCGACCTGCGCGCCGGCCTATCTGCATCGCAGAGGCCCGATCCGCGATCCCCGCGACCTTCTCGAGGCCGATCTTCTGCATGACGAGAGCCCGGCCGCCTGGCGGCGTTGGTTTTCCGAAGGAGGTCTCGAAAGCCCGCGCGAGGCGGGCCCGATCTTCGCCGATTTCAACCTGCTCCTGAGTTCGCTGACCGCCGGGCTCGGCGTTGCGCTCTGCCCGACAGCGCTCATTGCCGACGAGCTTTCGCGCGTGGAACTCCAAATCCTGTTCGATCGCCCGACGGACATGGAGAAGGCTTACTGGCTGACGGAATCGGCAAACCTTTCACCAGAAGCAGTGCTGATGCGGGACTGGTTGATGGCGGAGGCGGCCGACGCGGCCCTTCCGGCTGGCTGAGGCTCAGACGAAGGCGAGGCCGAGCGCCAGAAGCGCCACGGAAACCACGACGGCGACGACGACCCGCTGCCCCGCAGCAAGGAAGGCGGCGAAGCCGAGCCCCGCCGCGGCGAGCCGCAGCCAGAGTGGCGAGGCTTCGAGACTGCCGGTCGGGAAGACGATGAGCTTCGCCGTCACCGCCATGACGAGCGAAGTGGCGACCGCCCTCACCCATTTCAGCGCCTCGGAATCCTCGTTCATGCGGTTGCCGGCAACCACGCCGAGCCAGCGCCAGATGTCCGTGGCCAGCCAGCCCGCGAGGAGGATCACGCCATAGATCGTGTAGTCGTTCACCGGCTCTCTCCCTCTTGGCGCTTCCGCCAGCCGGAAAGGACCAGCCGATCAGTGAGATAGGCGAGCGTTCCGCCGCCGATGCCGGCGATCAGCACGTCCAGTCCGGGCGCAACAAGCGAAAGCAGCGGTCCGCCCACGATCCCGATGAGAAATGCCAGTTTGAGGACAGGCTGGCGCGAGGTCGCCCAGATCGATGCGACGAAATAAATGGGCGTCAGAAAGAACAGCACCCCGGCCACCATCGGCGGAAAAGTCTCGACGAGGCCGTAGCAGATGCCGACCAGGAGTGTGTTGGTGAGCGTCAACGTGATCGCGAAACCGGCAAAGTAGACGGTACGATGCTCGCGCGGCACGGCACCAATGTGCTGAGTGGTGAACACCCAGGCGGTGATCGCGATGAAATGCGAAAGAAAGAGCAGCAGCCAGACGGGCGTGCGCGGCGTGCGGATCTCCGGAACGAGCGAGGCCACCATCGGCATCATCCGGATCGAGGAGAGCGAGACGGCGACGATGATCGCGAGAATATGGGCGCCGCTCGCGAGCATCCCGGTCAGGATCATCTTGGCCGGAAGCGCCCAGATCATCAGCGTCATGAACATGGCCGCGCCGCGCGAAATGCCGGCCTCAAGCGCGAAGGCGGCAAAGCCAACGAAGGAGGTCATAAGAATCAGCGCCGGCAGACTGAAAATGCCGCTTGCACCGCGCCGAAACCAGCGAAACGACTCGGGATCGGCTCTCAAAAGGGTCATCGGTGGTTCCGCGGAAGACGGGAGGGACCGGTGCGCCGATCCGAAGAAAAGGGCTCGCGGCAAGCTATACCGGCGATTCCCCAAGCGAGACAGAGGTTTTCCGCAACCCGGCCATCCCCTCAGCGCATGCCGTCCGGCCCGCCGCTCACAGAAATCATCAGCCAGCCACGGCCGCGACGCTTGTAGACCTCCGTCCAGCGCCCTGCGATCGTCCGGGATGCGCCGCCTGCGGCCTCGACTTCTGCCTCGTAGCGATAGTGAACGACGCCGACCTCGTGATCGAAGACCGTCACTTTGAGAGGCTGCAGCCGGTAGCGGAGAATGGGCGGCGAATCCGGTCCGACCGACGCCACCGCCGCCTCGTAGTCATGCGGCCTGTCGAGGCCCGTCACCCAGCCGGTGTAATCGGGATGCAGAAGCTTGCGGACCGGTGCAGTCTCACGCCGGCGGGCGAGCTCCCATAGCATCTGGACGTGCTCCCAGAGCAGCTGCTCCTCATCACCGAGACGAGGTACCTCGCCGCTCTCATGCTCCATCCTTCCGCTCCCCCGATTGCCGCCGGCAGTACCGACGAGAAAACCCTCGCAGCATGGCTGCGAGGGGTCAATTCACCTCTTCGTATAGCAAAGGACAACCATTCGAAGACCAGCTGCTATTTCTTTTTCGGTACCTTGGGAACCGAGCCCCGCTTCTTCGGGGCCGGAGCCTCTGCCGGCTCTTCAACCTTCTCTGCCGCGGCCTTCGCCTTGCGCAGGTTCTTGGCTTCTCCGGCGAGCGCTTCGGCCTCCGCCTTCGGCTTTACCGGCGCGACATCCGGAACCGCATCGAGATCGAGGACCTCGGCGCCGGTCTCGTCCATCTTGACACCAAC
>DATGWU010000525.1:0-1918 GCA_035299345.1 Rhizobium sp. | reverse complement strand
CGATCGTCGGCGGCGGCGTTCTCATCGTCCTTTTCTCGGCTGAACGGGTACTGCGACGAGTGGCGGGCCTGCCGACCGCGCGCTTCGGCGACGCACCGCTGGAGGAATAGTCATGGAACTCTGGGTCCTTTTCGGCACCTTCGTCTTTCTGCTGCTGATCGGCACGCCCGTCGCCTTCTGTCTCGGGATTTCGAGCTTTGCGACGGTCCTTTATCTCGGCCTGCCGCCGGTGGTCGTCTTCCAGCGCCTCAATTCCGGGGTCTCCGTCTTCGCGCTGATGGCGATCCCCTTCTTCATCTACGCCGGCGACCTGATGGTGCGCGGCGACATCGCCCGCCGCCTCGTTGCACTGGCCGGCGGGCTGGTCGGGCACCTGCGCGGCGGCCTCGGCCAGGTGAACGTGCTGGCCTCCGTCATGTTCGGCGGCGTGTCCGGTTCGGCCGCGGCGGACGCTTCCGCCGTCGGTGGCCTCATGGTGCCGCAGATGAAGGCCCGCGGCTATGATGTCGACTATGCCGTCAACGTCACGGTCGTCGGTTCGATCATCGCCCTGATGATCCCGCCGTCCCACAACATGATCATCTATTCGATCTCGGCCGGCGGGCGCATCTCGATCGCCGACCTCTTCACCGCCGGCATCATCCCCGGTCTACTGCTCGCGCTGTCGCTGATGGTCGCCGCCTGGCTCGTTGCGAGACGTCGCGGCTATCCGACCGAGCCATTCCCCGGCTTTCGCGCCCTCGGCGGCCTGCTCGCATCGGCGGTGCCCGGTCTCATCCTGGTCGCCATCATCTTCGGCGGCGTCCGTTCCGGCATATTCACCGCGTCGGAATCCTCCAACATCGCCGTGGTCTACGCGCTTCTGGTCACGCTCCTCGTCTACCGCACGTTGAGCTGGAGCGACTTCCTCGAGGCGACCTTCGCCGCGGTCCGCACCACCGCCATGGTGCTGATGGTCATCGGCTGCGCAGCGTCCTTCGGCTGGCTACTCGCATATCTGCGGGTTCCGGCATCCATGGTCGCGCTGCTGCAGGGCGTTTCCGACAACCCGATCATCATCCTGCTGTTGCTGAATGTCGTCCTGCTGATCCTCGGCACCTTCATGGACATGTCGCCGCTGATCGTCATCACGACGCCGATCTTCCTGCCGGTCGCGACCGCCTTCGGCATAGATCCGGTGCATTTCGGCGTCATCCTCATCCTCAACCTCGGCATCGGGCTCTGCACGCCGCCGGTGGGCGCCGTGCTCTTCGTCGGCTGCGCGGTCGGCCGAATACCGATCTCGCAGGCGATGAAAACGATCTGGCCCTTCTACGGCGCAGCCTTCGCAACACTGATGCTCGTGAGCTACATTCCGGCCCTGTCCCTGTGGCTTCCCGCCGTCTTCAGATAGGATTTGCATGTCCTCGAGCCGCATGAGAGTCTTTCCAGAAGTCGACGCCGGCGACGGCGTCGTCCGCCGTGTTCTCGCCGACAGCCCGGACCTGATGGTGGTGGAATTCCGCTTCCCGGAAGGGGGCGTCGGCGCCCTGCACCACCATCCACATGTCCAGTCGACCTATGTGAAGTCCGGGCGCTTTGCCTTCACCATCGGCGAGGACACCTTCGAGATCGGGCCCGGCGACAGCTTCGTCATCCCCTCGAACGCCATTCATGGCTGCAAGGCACTGGAGGCCGGTGTCCTGATCGACACGTTCACCCCGCGCCGCGACGATTTTCTATGACCGATATGAACAAGGAGTGAGCCATGCTCAGCGTTGAAATCCGCCACGCCATCGATCCGCAGACCGCCAAGGCCTTCGACACGGCGGCACTACGGAAGAATTTCCATGTCGGCGACATCTTCCGGCCGGGCGAAATCAGGCTCATCTACACGCATTACGACCGCATGATCGTCGGTGGCGCGGCTCCGGCTGGC
>DATGWU010000524.1:0-6676 GCA_035299345.1 Rhizobium sp. | reverse complement strand
CACCTCGAAGCCGGCGCGCTCGCGCGTCAGGCCGCCCGGGCCGAGCGCCGAGAGGCGGCGCTTGTGCGTCACCTCCGAGAGCGGGTTGGTCTGGTCCATGAACTGCGAGAGCTGCGAGGAACCGAAGAACTCACGCACGGCGGCGGCGGCCGGCTTGGCGTTGATGAGATCCTGCGGCATGACCGTGTCGATCTCAATCGAGGACATGCGTTCCTTGATCGCGCGCTCCATGCGGAGCAGGCCGAGACGGTACTGGTTTTCCATCAGTTCGCCGACGGAGCGAACGCGACGGTTGCCGAGGTTGTCGATGTCGTCGATTTCGCCCTTGCCGTCGCGCAGTTCGACCAGCATCTTGACGACGGCCAGGATGTCGTCCTTGCGCAGGACGCGCACGGTATCCGGGCAGTCGAGATCGAGACGCATGTTCATCTTTACGCGACCGACGGCCGACAGGTCGTAGCGCTCGGCGTCGAAGAACAGCGACTGGAACATGGCTTCGGCCGATTCCATGGTCGGCGGTTCACCCGGACGCATGACGCGGTAGATGTCGAACAGCGCATCCTGACGGTTCTCGTTCTTGTCCGCCGAGAGCGTGTTGCGGATGTAGGCGCCGACATTGATGTGGTCGATGCCGAGAACCGGGATCTCGTCGAAACCGGAATCCAGGATCACCTGCAGCGACTTTTCGTCGATCTCGTCACCGGCTTCGAGATAGATCTCGCCGGTCGCCATGTTGACCATGTCTTCGGCGAGGTAGTTGCCGTAGAGATCGTCGTCGGTCGCCTTGAGAGCCTTCAGGCCCTTGTCCTGCAACTGCCGCAGCAGGCGCGGGGTGAGCTTCTTGCCACCCTCGACGACCACTTCGCCGGTGTCGGCGTCGATCATGTCGGAGATGGCCTTGGCACCCTTCAGCGTTTCCGGGCTGAAAGGAACGCGCCAGCCATCGGCGTCACGCTGGTAGACGGACTTCGAGTAGAAGGTCGACAGGATCTCTTCGCCGTCCATGCCGAGCGCCATCAAGAGCGACGTCACGGGGATCTTGCGGCGGCGGTCGATACGCGCGTGAACGATGTCCTTCGCGTCGAACTCGATGTCGAGCCAGGAACCGCGATACGGGATCACGCGGGCGGCGAACAGCAGCTTGCCGGAAGAATGGCTCTTGCCCTTGTCGTGGTCGAAGAACACGCCCGGAGAACGGTGCATCTGGGAAACGATGACGCGCTCGGTACCGTTGACGATGAAGGTACCGTTGTTGGTCATCAAAGGCATGTCGCCCATGTAGACCGATTGTTCCTTGATGTCCTTGATCGAGCGGGCACCGGTATCCTCGTCGATATCGAACACGATGAGACGCAACGTCACCTTGAGCGGCGCTGCGTAGGTCAGGTCACGCTGGCGGCATTCGTCGACGTCGAACTTCGGCGGCTCGAATTCGTAGGACACGAATTCGAGCATCGACGCGCCCGAGAAGTCGGTGATCGGGAAGACGGACTTGAAAACGGCTTGAAGCCCCTCGTCGGGACGCCCCCCTTGGGGTTCGTCGACCATGAGGAACTGGTCATAGGAAGCCTTCTGAACCTCGATGAGGTTCGGCATTTCCGCGACTTCTGGAATTTTTCCAAAAAACTTGCGTACGCGCCTGCGACCATTAAAGGAAAGGGTCTGAGCCATCGTCGCTCCTTGTCAATTTGTGCATCCGGGCCTGCAACAGACGGAACCTGCTGGCCATTCAGGTCCGTCAATCAATGGGAAACGTTCAACCTCGTTCCTGTCTCCGAACGGCCGGCCGGATTGCCTGGCGGGTCGGATTGGAACCATCCTCTTGAAGAACCCATTACCCAAAAGCCGTTTTGACGGGCTTTTGGGTAATCTGTTCTCGAGAAACGGCGAATGGGAGAGGACAAAACGTCCTCTCCCACAAGCTGTTCCGATATTACTTGACGTCGACCTTGGCGCCGGCTTCCTCAAGCTTCTTCTTGAGGTCAGCAGCTTCGCCCTTGGATACGCCTTCCTTGACCGGCTTCGGAGCGCCTTCGACCAGGTCCTTGGCTTCCTTGAGGCCGAGGCCGGTGATGCCGCGAACTTCCTTGATGACGTTGATCTTGTTGGCGCCGGCATCGACGAGGATGACGTCGAATTCGGTCTTTTCTTCTTCAGCGGCAGCAGCGCCACCGGCAGCACCGCCGGCAACGGCAGCAACGGCTACCGGAGCAGCAGCGGAAACGCCCCACTTTTCTTCGAGCATCTTGGAAAGCTCAGCGGCTTCCAGAACGGTCAGCGAGGAGAGGTCTTCAACGATCTTTGCGAGATCAGCCATTTTACTAGTTCCTTTTGTTCGGTTCGAACTGGTTCGATATTAACAGCGAAAAACCACCTTAGGCGGCTTCGTCCTTCTTGGCGTAGGCCGAGAACACGCGGGCAAGCTGGCTTGCCGGTGCTGCGACAACCGTAGCGATGCGGGTAGCCGGGGCGTTGAGGAGGCCCAGCAGCTTCGCACGCAGCTCATCCAGCGAAGGCAGGGTCGCGAGCGACTTGACTGCATCCGCATTGAGAGCGGTTGCCCCCATGGCGCCGCCGATAACAACGAGCTTGTCGTTGGTCTTGGCGAAATCCATGACGACCTTCGGAGCCACAATCGGGTCTTCGCTGTATGCGATCAGCGTCTGACCCTTGAAGAGATCAGAGATCCCTTCCGACTCCGTACCCTGAAGAGCGATCTTGGCCAGACGGTTCTTCGCGACTTTGACGGTGCCGCCAGCAGCGCGCATCTTCGAACGGAAATCGTTCATCTGCGCGACTGTGACACCAGCATAGTGGGCCACGACAACCGAACCGGAAGCCTTGAAGACTTCGTTCAGCTCCGTGACGAATTCGCGTTTTTCCGCTCTTTCCACTGTCTGTCTCCAGTTGGCAGGACCGATATCTCGGACCCTGCCGGTTTGCCTTTGCCTCAAGGGATCCTTCTGATCGGACCCCAAGCGACGCTTGAGGATCCTGTCCCCTCGCACTGTCGCCGTTTGGCTCCAGGCACAAGGCACACTAGGCTCGAACCGACTCTTTCAAGACACAAGGTGTCTTTCCAAATCCGGGTCTTACCCGTCTCATGCAGACCATGACGATTAAGGCCAAAGCCGCCTGCAATCTCGGACAGGAGTTCCGGGTTTCCCCGGAAATTCCCGGCCCTTTCGGGCCGGAAATCACTGTATTCCGGAGCCGCAGCGGCTCCGGAAGAATTCTTAGGCCGCGGTGACCGACGACGGGTCGATCTTGACGCCCGGACCCATGGTCGAGGAGATCGCTACGCGCTTGACGTAGTTACCCTTCGCGCCGGCGGGCTTCGCCTTGATGACGGCGTCAGCGAAGGCCTTGATGTTTTCTTCGAGCGCCTTGGCGTCGAAGGAAGCCTTGCCGATACCGGCATGAACGATACCGGCCTTCTCGACGCGGAACTCGACGGCGCCGCCCTTGGAGGCCTTGACGGCACCGGCGACGTCCATGGTCACGGTCCCGACCTTTGGGTTCGGCATCATGCCGCGCGGGCCGAGAACCTTACCGAGACGGCCGACGAGCGGCATCATGTCCGGGGTCGCGATGCAGCGATCGAAGTCGATCTTGCCGCCCTGGACGATCTCGACGAGTTCTTCCGCACCGACGATATCCGCACCGGCTGCCTTGGCTTCGTCAGCCTTGACGCCACGGGCGAAGACGGCAACGCGAACGTCGCGACCGGTGCCATTGGGCAGGTTGACGACGCCACGGACCATCTGGTCGGCGTGACGCGGATCGACGCCGAGGTTCATCGCGATTTCGACGGTTTCGTCGAACTTGGCGACGGCCCGTTCCTTGACCATTGCGATGGCGTCCGACAGGGCGACGAGCTTCGACGGATCAATGCCTTCGCGGATCTTCTGAATGCGCTTTGCGAGCTTAGCCATGATCAACCTACCACTTCCAAGCCCATGGAGCGGGCAGAGCCCTCGACCATTGCCATTGCGCCTTCGACGTCGGCTGCGTTGAGGTCCTTCATCTTGCCTTCGGCGATCGCACGGACCTGAGCCTTGGTGATGGTACCGACCTTCGCACCCTTGCCCGGCGTCTTCGAGCCGGAGGTGATCTTAGCTTCCTTCTTCAGCCAGTAGGTAACCGGCGGCTGCTTCATCGCGAAGGTGAAGGACTTGTCCTGGTAGTAGGTGATGACGACCGGGATCGGCATACCCTTTTCCATTTCCTGCGTGGCGGCATTGAACGCCTTGCAGAATTCCATGATGTTAATGCCACGCTGACCAAGTGCCGGACCAATCGGCGGGGACGGGTTTGCCGATCCTGCCTTGACCTGCAGCTTGAGCTGGCCTGCAACTTTCTTAGCCATTTCTCTCTGCCTTTCCTTAAGGACCGGTCGCCCGGCCCGAAAATGCCGATTTGCATCGGCGGCTGCGGTTGCGTGGTACGTCTGAAAGACCCGGCTTCAGGCCCTCATCCTCCCACGCGGAACAGGGCGGATGACCGCCCCGACACTCAGACCTTTTCGACCTGAGAATATTCGAGCTCGACCGGGGTGGCGCGACCGAAGATCGACACTTCCACCTTGAGGCGCGAACGCTCTTCGTCGACATCCTGGACGGTGCCGTTGAACGAGGCGAACGGACCGTCGGAAACACGGACCTGCTCGCCGATCTCGAACGAGACCGAGGACTTCGGGCGCTCGACACCTTCCTGGACCTGGCCCAGGATGCGCTCAGCCTCGTAGTCCGGGATCGGAACCGGCTTGTTGTCGGAACCGAGGAAACCCGTCACCTTCGGGGTATTCTTGATGAGATGGTAGGCCTCATCGGTCAGATCAGCGCGCACCAGGACATAGCCCGGGAAAAACTTGCGCTCGCTGTCGACCTTGCGGCCGCGCCGCACCTCGACCACCTTCTCGGTCGGCACGAGGATCTTCTCGAAAAGATGCTCGAGCCCCTTCTGCCTGGCCTTCTCCTCAATGGATTCAGCCACCTTCTTCTCAAAATTCGAATAAGCGTGGACGATGTACCAACGCGCCGCCATGTCCGTCTCCGCCCGATTAATTACCGACGCTCAGCACCAGGCCGATAAGCCAACCGATGACCTGATCCGCCGAAAAGAAAAACAGCGCCGCAAAAAGCACCATGAAGAGAACCATGGCCGTGGAGATCATCGTCTCGCGACGAGTGGGCCATGTCACCTTATTCGTCTCGGAGCGGACCTGCTGCAGAAACGCAAACGGATTTGTCTTGGATGCCATCTATTGCCCACGCTTTTACGGCGCGTAAAGCCGACTATGTCAGCCCCACGCACCGCGTGTCTGTTTCACCCTACATAAACACCGATTCCGTATTTCACAAGAGCGAAATCGATATCATGCAAACTTTTGCCGGCCCACCCGAAACCTCGGGTACGCGGTTCTACGTCCTCTCCGAAAGGGACATGGCAGGGGCAGAGGGGCTCGAACCCCCGACCTGCGGTTTTGGAGACCGCCGCTCTACCAACTGAGCTATACCCCTAGATCCGGCACCGACGCGGCCTCAAACCACGTCCTGCGCGCTGGCATGGCGCTCCTTTAAGGTGAGCCGAAACGATTGGCAAGCCTGTTTTTTCTTTTTCGACAGGCCGGTGCGATGTTTCGCGCTCACCACCGACGCTGGACGCGAGCACCGAAGGTCGCGGCGCTCGAGCGGAACGGATCGGAAAGATCGGCGGAGAGGACCACGCCCCTCGACAGCCTCTTTTCCACGCCGAGATTCGTGTGAGCGGCACGGGTGCGTCCGTCGAGGAAGCCGTCCATCCGTATGGACGCGCCGACGTCGGAAAAGTCGACTTTCACCGATTGCCGCGCGACGAGACCGACCGACTGTCCGGCGATCGCACTCGCCTCCACCGTGCGCGAAGCGGCAACATCGATCGCAGACGTCGCCGACCACTGTCCGGTCTGCGAGAGCGAAAGGGCCTGTCGACCGACCGCAGGATCATAGCCGGCGCCGGCATTCACCTGCCACGCGCCGGCGGCGGTCGCCCCTGCCCCCAGCGCGACGCTCCCCCACAGCCGCAGGGGCAGTTCCCGCGATCCGTCCCTCCCGTTCGTCGCCGCCGTCATCGTCGTGTCGGCACCAACGCTCGGGGAGAACAGGCCGGGCCAGCGAAGCCCGGTACGGAACTGGAAGGCGCGGTCGCCGGCCTTCGAGACGTTCCAGATGAGCGGTCGGCCGTCATCGGCACGCGCCGCCGCGCCGAGAGGCAGGCAGGCAAACGCCAGGCAAACGGCGACAGCCGTCGCTGCGGAGCTAATCGTCTTCACATTGGGAACCGTGGTTTGTCAGCCGTCGAATGCGCTCGAACCATGCGAGCGCGGCGAAATCACTGATAACTTTCTACCACCACGGGGGCTCTGCCGCAACCCGCAAGCCTGCAGCGCAGCCTTCCTGCCTGCGCATGGCCAAGGAACCTCGTAAACGCAAAAACCCCGCCGTTTCCGGCGGGGTTCTCTCGGCCCCCGTAGGGAACCGAAACTTACTCGCGATCGATTACTCGATGATCGAAGCGACGATGCCGGCGCCGACGGTGCGGCCGCCTTCGCGGATAGCGAAGCGCAGCTTTTCTTCCATCGCGATCGGAACGATCAGCTCGACTTCAACCGTAACGTTGTCGCCCGGCATGACCA